>CANRQA010000048.1 GCA_947632635.1 uncultured Clostridia bacterium
TTTTATATAAAAATAATGGGACATTTTCACTAAGAATTCAAAATTAAAAACGGGACATTTTTACTGAGAATTCACAATATTTTTCTAGATTTTTCAAATATTATTGACTAAATAATCATTTAGTTATATACTTAAGATATACCTTTAAGGGGGGATTTTATGATAGAAATTAGATGGCATGGCCGTGGTGGTCAAGGAGCAAAAACAGCTTCTTTACTTCTTGCCGATGCAGCATTTAACACAGGCAAATATATTCAAGGTTTCCCTGAATATGGACCTGAAAGAATGGGTGCACCAATTACTGCATACAACCGTATATCAGATACACCAATTCGTATACACTCAAATATATACGAACCTGATTATGTAGTTGTTGTAGACGATACATTACTTGAAAGTGTTGATGTTACAAAAGGTTTAAGTACCAAAGGTGCAATTCTTGTAAACACAAACAAAAGTATAGATGAAATAAAAAATAGCCTAAAAAATTATACTGGGCATATCTATACAATAGATGCATCAAAAATAAGTAAAGATTGTTTAAAAGCAAACTTTCCTAATACAGCCCTACTTGCTGCAATAGTTCATATTACACAAATTATGGATAAAGATAGCTTACTTAAAGAACTAGAAGAATCATTTAAACATAAATTTGCTAGAAAGCCTGAGGTTATTGCACCAAATATGGAAGCTGTAAAACGTGGATTTGATGAAATTATAGGAGGATAGAATGAAAAAAGATATTAGTATTGGAAGTAATATTTTAAGAGATGGAAACTCTGTAGAATTTAAAACAGGAGCTTGGAAATCAAGATATCCATCACATAGCAAAGAAAAATGTAAAAATTGTATGATGTGTATCCCCTTCTGTCCTGAAGCATGTATAAAACAAGAAAATAATATATTAACAGATATTGATTTAGATTATTGCAAAGGATGTGGAGTTTGTGCTAAAGTTTGTCCTTTTAACGCAATAGAAATGAAAGATACTCATGATAGTAAAAAGGAGGTAGATTAAGTAATGTCAATTAGAGAAAGATTAAGTGGAAATGAAGCTGTTGCAACAGCTATGAAACAAATAAATCCAGATGTAGTTGCCGCCTACCCTATAACTCCTTCAACAGAAGTAGTACAATATTTTTCAAACTTTGTTGCAAATGGTACAGTAGATACTGAATTTATACCAGTTGAAAGTGAACATAGTGCTATGTCTGCTTGTATTGGTGCATCCTCTGCTGGTGGACGTGTAATGAGTGCAACATCATCTCAAGGACTTGCATTAATGTTTGAAATGCTATATATAGCTTCAGGACTTAGATTACCTCTTGTGTTAATTTGTGCAAATAGAGCATTATCTGCACCACTAAACATACACAACGATCATTCTGATTCTATGGGTGTAAGAGATGCAGGTTTCATACAATTATATTGTGAAAGTAATCAAGAAGCATATGATAATGCTATAATGGCAGTTAAAATTGCAGAACAGGCAAATCTTCCTGTTATGGTTTGTTATGATGGCTTTATAACTTCACATAGCATTGAAAATATAGAATTACTTGAAAATGAAGAAGTACAAAAATTTGTAGGTAAACATGAGCCTCATGAATATCTACTTGATGAGTCTAGAAATATATCAATTGGGCCATTAGACCTTCAAAAAGATTACTTTACTCATAGAATTAAAATAGCTGAGGCTATGAAAGCTGCAAAACCTATTATTAAAAAAGTGTCTGAAGAATATGCTAAATTAACCGGTAGAAAATATGATTTATATGAAAAATATATGTTAGACGATGCAGAATATGGTATAGTAGTTTTAAACTCAACTGCTGGTACTGCAAAAGATGTAATAGATGAATTAAGAAAACAAGGAATAAAAGCAGGCCTTCTTAAACCTAGAGCTTTTAGACCTCTACCTTATGAGGAAATTCCAAATGAATTAAAACATTTAAAAGCGCTTGCAATTATGGATAAAAGTGATAGCATAAATGGCTTTTGTGGTCCTCTATTTTCTGAAATCACTGCTTCAATGTATTCACAAAATGTACATGTACCAACTGTAAATTATATATATGGTCTTGGTGGATATGATGTAAAAGCAGATGATATTAAAGAAGTATATTCTAATTTGCAAGAAATTGCACAATCAAAAGGAAATTACGAAATTAAACATTATTTAGGTATTAACTATGGAGGTGAAAATGATGGCATATAATTTAAAAGAAATTGTAAAAAAGGAAACTAGACTTGCAAGTCGGGCATAGAATGTGTGCAGGTTGTGGTGCTCCTCCTATTGTTAATCAAGTATTACGTGCTCTAAAAGATGAAGATAATGCAGTTGTATCTTGTGCTACTGGTTGCTTAGAAGTTTCTACTTGCATTTATCCATATACATCATGGAGAAATGTATCATTTGTTCATACTGCATTTGAATGTACATCTGCTACACTTTCAGGAGCAGAAAGAGCATATATTGCACTAAAAAGACAAGGAAAACTTAATAAAGATAAAACTACAAAATTTATTGCATTTGGTGGTGATGGTGGTACTCTTGATATTGGTCTTCAAAGTTTATCTGGTGCAATGGAACGTGGTCATGATATAACATATGTATGTTATGATAATGGTGCATATATGAATACTGGTACACAACGTTCTTCTTCTACTCCACATTTTGCAGATACTACAACTTCACCAGCTGGTAAAGTTACAAATGGTAAAATGCAAAAAAGAAAAGATTTAACAGAAATAATGGTTCGTCATAATCTTCCATATGTTGCTCAAACTGCATTATATGGTAATTTAAAAGATTTATATGAAAAAGCAGAAAAAGCTATTTATACAAATGGTCCTACATATGTATCTGTACTTTCTCCTTGTCCTAGAGGTTGGGGCTATCCATCTGATGACCTTGCCATAGTATCTAAACTTGCAGTTGATACTTGTTTTTGGCCATTATATGAAATCGAAAATGGTGTTTACAAAATAACTGTAAAACCTGCAAAGAAACTTCCAGTTGAAGAATTTTTAAAAACTCAACATAGATTTAAACATTTATTTAAACCTGAAAATAAATGGATGATAGATGAAATTCAAAAAGAAGTGGACGAAAAATGGAATTATCTACTTATGATGGAAGAAAAAACTGCTAATTCTTAAAAAATATAACTAACAAATCATAATAATTGACTTCTATATACATATCATAACTAAAATGTATATAGAAGTCAAAATTTATTTTTTTACTAAATTTCCAAATACAACTTTTCCCATATATTTATCATACATATTATCAACTAACTTTGCAACCAGTTCCATTTTTTCATTACTTTTTTTCTTATCAAACATATCTAAATCAGAAAATGATAACTGTTCATATTTTCTATCTCTATCTAAATCACTTAAAGTAATTGTTACAGCTCTTATACTAGTTCCATTAATATAATTGCTCTCAAATAACTCTAATATATTAAATAATATATCCTGAAATAAATCGGTATAATCAATATGCTTCTGTCTTGAAATAACATTAAAATCTTTATCCTTTAAGCTAATAGCAACTACACTGCACTTTACTTTTTCTTCTCTTAAACTTTTTGAAACATCATAAGTAATATGTTTTATTTCCTCTATAATTTCCTCTTTGTTTTGCAAATCTTTGCTAAAAGTTAACCCCTTACTAAAACTTTTTTGAAAATATTTTTCATCATACCTAGACACCTCATCATAATCAATGCCATTTGCATAATTATATAGCAATACTCCTCCCTTGCCAAGTTTTTTTATAATCTTCTTTTTATCGTATGTAGCTAAATCTTCTATTGTATAAATTCGCATTTTATTTAATATTTTACTTGTTGTTTTTCCACAAAAAAGCAAACTATTTACTGGTAAAGGATATATTATTTCTCTAAAATGTTCATAAGGAATTTGAGTAATTGCATCAGGCTTTTTTAAATCACTACCAAGTTTTGCAAGACTTTTATTAAAGGATACCCCAACAGATATAGTAAGTCCTAAAGTATTTTTTACTTCTTCTTTTATTTTCATTGCAATCTCATATGGACTACCAAATAACCTTGTACTTTCTGTAATATCTAAAAAAGACTCATCAATTCCAAACTTCTCTACTCTATCTGTATATTTTAAATATATATTATTTACAAGTTTTGAATATTTTTCATATTCGGCATGATTACTTTGTACAAGTATTAGATTTGGACACTTTTTCTTTGCAGAATATACAGTTTCAGGTGTATATATACCGTATGATTTTGCAAGCTCATTTTTTGCAAGTATTATACCATGACGAAGTTTTGGATCACCGACATACAGCCATTGGAACAGTTTTTAGTTTAGGATTTTTTAAACATTCAACAGATGCAAAAAAATTATTTAAGTCACAATGCAATATGTTTCTCATACTACCACCATATATATTATATCAAACATTTGTTCTAAAATCAATAGCTAAAAAAAATATCATGGAATATTTACCATGATACTTTTAAACTAAATATGATTTATAACAGCGTCAGTTTCTAATTCTTCACTAATTTCAGTTTTATCTTTATTTTCTATATATGCTGGAATATACGATAAGAAAAATGCAGATATTCCAACTACAAATAACGGTATAATTGGTGGGAAGAAAGTTAAAAATGGATACATATTTTTTACAGTTTCAGGAAGATCAGTAAGCATTACATAGTTTGTATGGAATATGTTGTTTATAACTGACATTAACCCTATATATGTCATACCAATACAAATAGCTGGTAGCATATACTTTGCTTCCACTTTGTATTTAAGTACAAACAATAAATAAATACTAGTAATTATCATAAAATGATGTGATATAATAAACTGCCAAAACTCACAAGTATCGTATGTTGCCTTTAAATCACTCCATATTATTGCAGGTAGTGGACCTATAAAAGTAAAGAAATATATTATCTTATATAGTTTTTTATTACCACTAAACATGATATATATCATAAAGAAATTAGTTACAAAACATAAATGAAGTGGCAAGTCTTCTTTAATATTAAAGGTATTTGTAGCTATAAGTCCAATATAATAAACCAACATATTTAAAAGTAGAATTGTGGCAAATACATATCTTAACTTATCATAATATTTAAATTTACGAATTTTATCTCTAAAAAAATATATACATAAACAAATTGCAACTGTTACACATATTAAAAAAATGTGAAAAGGTCCAAACATAGTAAATGAAGTTTTACCTTGACCGGCAAAGAAATTATACATAATCCACCTCCAATTATATAATATATTATATAAATTAAACTAATTTTGTTCTAGAAATTTAACATTTCATAGAATTTTAAAGCCTTTATATTCCAAAATACAAAGGCTTTCTTTTACTTTTTAAGTTTCATTGAAAATACTTTTGAAATACCATATTCCTGCATTGTAACACCATATACTGAAGATGCAACTTCCATTGTACCCTTTCTATGAGTTATTACAATAAATTGTGATGACTTAGAATATTTATTTATATAATCTGCAAACCTTGATACGTTAACATCATCAAGAGCAGCCTCAATCTCATCAAGTATGCAAAACGGTGGTGATTTTATTTTAAGTATTGCAAATAACAAAGCAATTGCAGTAAGAGCTCTCTCTCCTCCTGAAAGCAACATCATATTTTGAAGTTTCTTTCCAGGTGGTTGAACTTCAATTTCAATACCACTTTCTAATATGTTATTTTCATCAGAAAGCTTTAGTTCTGCTTTTCCTCCACCAAATAATTCTTTAAATGTTTCATTAAAGTTTTCAGAGATAATAGCAAACTGTTTAGCAAACTGTCCCCTCATTATGCTTGTCACATTATTTATTAAGTTTTGAAGTTTATCCTTTGTTTGCTCTAAATCTAATTTTTGTGAAGATATAAAATCATAACGTGCTTTTAAAGCGTTATATTCATCTATACTTCCAACATTTACCTCACCTAAGTCTTTTATTTCATTTCTTAATTTTTGTGCGGCTTTTGGTATATCTTTTTCATTACATTCAGGAAGTGGTAACGATTCAAGTAAATTTTTAGCACTTGCAATAGTTAACTCGTACTCATCCCACATTTTATTTTTTAAGTTTTCTGTTTCTATATCAAACTTAATTTTTTTGTTTTCAGTTTTTGATTTTTCCTCTTTTATCTTTTCAACTTTCCTAACATTTTCTAATACTTTTACTTCTAATTCATCCTGTTTTACTACTATTTCTTCTTTATCCTGTTTTAAAGTTTCTGCTAGTTTAGTATACTCATCCTTATATGAATGTTTAGCTTCTATTTCTGTTTTAAACTTTTCAATTTCTTCTTTAGCACTAGTTATTTCAGTTTCAAACTGAGCTATATTTGTTTCTTTTTTACTTATTGCCTCTTTAAAGTTTACAATATCTGTATTTATCTTATCTCTCATTTCATCAATAGATGCAACACTTTCATCAAATGAAGAAAGTGAAACTTTTAAATTTAAAATATCATCATTTAAATATTCTAACTCTTGTCCTTGTTCTTTGTTTTCTAAAACAAATTCATCTATTTTTCCTTGATTTTCTTCTATAAACTTATCAATATCTAAAATTTGATTTTGTGCTTTTAATATTTCATCTTGTGCATTGTCACATTCTTTTGTTAAAGTTTCAATTTCGGTTTTAGTAGTTAATTTTAAATTATCTATTTTATCAAATTCAGCTTTTGCATTTTCATATTTTTCGGTATAAGTTGCTACGTCTAAAGAAATCGTATCTTTTAATTCTTTTTTAGAGTTCATTTCCTCTTTTAAAACATCAATTTCTTTATTTAATTTTGATAAATCATTTAATATATTGTTATATTCTTTATCTTTAGTTTCAATTTCTAATTTTAATTTTTCTATTTTTTCATGTCTACCTATAAGTCCTGCTGATTTTGTTTTAGTTTTTCCTCCTGTTATACTTCCAGTAGTTGCAATTAATTCTCCATCTAAAGTTACAATTTTTACTGAATTTTTGTATTTTTTTGATATTTCTATTGCATTACTAACATTATCAACAATTAAAGTATTACCAAGTGCTAGATTCATAGCTTTTAAATATTTACTATCAAATTTTACAAGATTTATAGCCATATCTATAACGCCGGGATATTTTGAAAACTTATTTGCATTTTCTAAATTATAACTTTTGATTGTATCAAGTGGTAAAAAAGTAGCTCTTCCAAGTAAATTTTCTTTTAGATATTCAACTAATTTTTTTGCATCTTTTTCAGATTCAACAATTATATTTTGCATATATCCACCAAGTGCTATTTCAATTGCATATTCATATTTTTCTTCAGTAGATATAACACTTGCAATAGTACCATAAACAGAGTTCATATTTTGAGATTTTGCAAAATCAAGTGCAGATTTTACACTTTTTATATATCCTTCACTCTCATTTTCTAAATTTTGTAAATAGTTATATTTAGATTTTAAAGTCATAATATCTTGATTTAAACTACTCTTTTTTTCTTCGATTTGTGCTTTTTCGTTATTTTTACTATTTAAAGCATTTTCACTGTTTAAAAGATTTTGTGTAACTGATTTTAATTCATTACTTTTTTTATTTAAGCTACTAAAAATTTCGTCTTTTTTTATACCTAACACATCTTTTTGTGAAATATTCCTATCAAGTAGTTTCTGTTTTTCTTCAATTTGCTTTTTATTTAAAGAAATAGTTGTTTCTAAACTACTAATATTTGCTTTTAATTCATATTTTTCTTCTTGCTTTAAATCAAGATTTTGTTTAATTGTTTCAATTTCTGTAGCTTTTTCATCTAATTTTGAAGTAAGTTCTTTTAATTTAGTTTCTTTTTCATTAAGTTCATCTTCAAATTTCTTTTTATTTTCAGACATTGCTTGTCTTTTTTTTGTTCTATTTTCAAGTTCTTCTTCAAGTAGTTTTATTTTATTACTGTCCTCTACAATTTCTTCTTTAAATCTTTCAATATTTTGAATTAAAGTTTCATTTTTTGTTTCTTTTATTTCTATTTGTGAAACTAGCTTTTGTGACTCATTTTCAAATTCATAATATCTTTTACTTGCTTCTTCAAGTTTTAATGTTATTTCATTTATACGTTCCTTTAATGCCAATTTTTCTTTTTCATATTCTAATGCTTTTTCTTCTTCTTTTTCTATATCACTTGTTAATGTATTAATTATTTCATCTAATTTGTCTATTTCATTTTTAGTCGAGTTTATATTACTTACAAATATCTGTACATCTAAAGTTTTTAGTTTTTCTCTTAAAGCAAGATATTTTTTGGCTACTTCACTTTTTTTCTGTAATGGTTCAATATTTTGTTCTATCTCATTTATTATATCAGATACTCTAGTTAATGTAGTTTCTGTATTTGTAAGTTTTTTTACTGCTTCTTCTTTTCTTACTCTATATTTTACAATACCTGATGCTTCTTCAAATATATGGCGTCGTTCTTCAGATTTTGTGGATAATATCTCATCTATTTTACCCTGTGATATGATACTATACCCATCTTTACCAACACCTGTATCCATGAAAAGTTCTTGTACATCTTTTAATCTACATTCACTTCCATTTATTAAAAAGTTACTTTCGCCATTTCTATATACTCTTCTTGTTACTACTACTTCATTAAATTCAACTGGTAGTGTGTTATCACTGTTATCAAGATACATAGATACTTCTGCAAACCCAACTTTCTTTCTTGCCTCAGTTCCTGCAAAAATTACATCTTCCATTTTTGCACCACGTAATGATTTTGCACTTTGTTCACCAAGTACCCATTTTAAAGCATCTGAAATATTACTTTTACCACTACCATTTGGTCCAACTATTGTTGTTACACCATCTAAAAATACTATTTCTGTTTTATCTGCAAAAGACTTAAAGCCTTGTATTTCTATCTTTTTTAATTGCATATCAATTCCCCTTTAATATATCTTGATTATATTACAAAATACAGCAAAATTCAAGTTATTATTTAATATTTATACATCAATTTACTAATTATGTATTGACAATATTATGTAAATATGTTATAATATTTATAGTGTCACATTTAGGCCCAAATAGATTTAGGAAGGGTGATTTTATGGAAGAGTATAGCACTATTAGTATGAAAGGCAGAACCAAATTTAGTACTGAAGATGAAATTTTTAAAAATGAAGTTATGCCTGTACTTAATGATGAACTGGTAGAAGAAGATGAGATTCCTGAAATAATAGAAATGTTTTCCTCTTTATATGAACGTATGAGACGTTATATGAAGAAAGACGTATTTATTAGAAGAATTTTAAATATAATTTCTTCTGTTGGTATATCTACATTTTATGCTATGTATGAGCTTAGAGAAAAGCTGATTTATTTTTTGAAGACCCATGATGAGATTGAGGATCCCGATTACATCATTTCTTATTTTGGGCTTGACTGACAAAAAATCCACCTGAATTATTTTCAGGTGGTTTTTTTACATCATACCATATTTTCTTGTACTTGATTTAAAGTTTTGATTACAAATTTTACTCCAAAGTTTATATTCTTGCATATCACTTGAAATTATTTCAATATGATAAATATCTGTTGCAAGTTTTATTATTCGCACAATGTCATTTTCGTTATAATTTATATTTCTTAAAGCACCACTCATAAATGACAAATATGTTTGTCCTGATTTTTGAATAATTTTTGCTTCTCTATCAGTATATTTCTTGTTTTCTTTTACATCTACAATTTCAAGTTTTATATCTCTTTTTTTATACATTATTCCATCTATATCTACACTCTTGCCTTTATCTTGTAACTCAAAGAAGTTTGGTATTGTTTTTAAAATATAATTTGGTATTTTTATCTTATCTACGTCTAAACCTTTTGTAGGTTTTTGTGGTAGTTCAAATATAAAATTAGAAACATTGTTTAAATTTAATTTTTTAACTTGCATACTATCTTCTTTGCTTGTATCATTTTCTTTTTTGTCATCTATATCTAGCTTTACATCTGCTTTTGAAAATAGCATACTTGCAATATCTAGTGTTTCATTTTTATCAAATTCCATATCTTTTAGTTTCTCATCATATAAATTATTATTTACATCAGGCATGCTTTCTTCTATTTCTTCTATCTCGTCTTTTTCTAAACTATTTGAATATGTATCATAATCATCAGGCAATTCTATTTTTTCTTCTTGTTCTTTAGGTTCAAGCCTTTCTTTTTTCTTACTAACATTAGCAGAAGATGTTTCATTACTATCTATATCTCCTAAATCAATATCTGCTATATCAATGTCTACATTTGAAATATCGACTTTAGGTATTTCAGTGCCTCCAACAAAAACATCATCTATTTCATTTTTTGTCATTTTTTCCTTAGTATCAGCTGTTTCTTTCTTTCCAAGAAGTTCAGATATACTTATTACATTATGAGTATATTGTCTTGTTGAAAATATTTCTTTATTTTCAACTAACTCTTCTATCTTTTCTTTATCTAATTTTTCAAAGCCAAAATTTTCAAGTTCTTTTGTAATCTCTTTTATCTGTTCTTTATACTCTGTCTTTTCTTTTGTTAAACTTAAGTCGTATAATATTTTTGTATAAAAAGATAAGTTATCTACTAAACCACTTTCAGAAATGCTCGATGCAAATGTATATATTATTGCAGTATTTGTATATTCAAATATTATAACATTTGAATCAAATTCAACTGTATTGTTGTTTGAATAATAATATACATCTTTACTATATTCTAACATACTTTCAAGCATTCCTCTAGTTGTATTTTTTTTATCTATTCCAACTACAAAGAATGTTTTTATTTTAGTATCTATTAACTCCTCTTCAATAATTTTAAAACCACTTTCTTTTAAATTTCCGTGATATTAAGTACATCTTTTTTGGTTTTTCTAAAAAACTTGATTTTATACTACTTTCTAGTGTATTTTCACCTTTATTTTGCATTATAGATTTAACTTGCATATATAACCTCCAATATAACTTATATATATTACGCCAAATATTAACAAAAATGAATATACTTTGTTAATAAAAAATAAGTACCAAAATTATATTGATACATTTTTTTGGCTGGGGTAGCTGGATTCGAACCAGCGAAATGTCGGATTCAGAGTCCGATGCCTTACCGCTTGGCTATACCCCAATATTTATGTGTCGTAATAATTATACTATTTTTTCTAATCTCTTTCAAGTAATTTTAATAAAATAATAATATTTAAGTCATAAATATTTTTCTTTAATATATAATTTATTAGTACACTTTTATTATATAAATAAATTTATTTATAACTATATTCTTACTAAATAGGGGGAAAAGAAAATGAAAAAAGAAAATGGTGTTAATTTACTTGTAGAAAAGGCCTTTAACGAAAATACTTTAGACGGTATATGTGCATATGTTAATTTACAAATTCCATATGATAATTTACCAAAGAAGTATTTAATTCTTGGCAATTACTTAAGTGATGAGAGTTGTAGTTTTTCTGGTATTATATTAGATACTACAAAACTTGTTTTTTCACAATATGATTATAACTTTGAAACATTTACAAACTTAAAATTAATAGTTCCTTGCAAACACACAAAACTAGTATTTGAAAATTTTGAAAAATGGCGTAAAAGTCTTGGTATTAATTCTGTTACAATAATTATTTCACAGAACAAAAGTGAATCTTAGATTCACTCCACTACAACTTTTGCTGTAGTGTTCTTTATAAAGAGTATATAGCCTTTTTGTTTTAAACATTTAGGCTACTCTTTTCTTTATTGGTCGTTGTTCTCGGCCATTATCCATCGCAATTTCTTGGTTTGGAATATAACTT
>CANRQA010000049.1 GCA_947632635.1 uncultured Clostridia bacterium
TTTTTGCTTAATATATTGACTTTGTGCTTAATATATGTTATAATAAAAATATATTAAATATTAGGAGGATGTTTTATGAAAGTTAAAGAACATGGATTTGAAGTCGATGTAACTTGTGAACGGTGTGGTGCTCTTATAACTCTTGATAGGCCAAACGATTTAATCCCAAGAAGATTACGCTCTAAAGTAGTTCCTTGTTTCGTTTGCCCAGATTGTTATCACGTTACTGAGGTTGTTAAACCAATTAAACCAGATGCAGATACTGACAGACTTTTTGCTGACTTTGACGCCATTTATAATCGTTAAATCTATAGTAAAAGCATTTACAAAATACCCTTATCCTTTGTAATTTAAGGTAAGGGTATTTTCTTTTAAATCGTATAGAACAATATTAATTTTAGTTTACTTTACTAAATTAAGTGTAATTTACAACTAATATTAATTATTTATATTAATTATTCTTTGTAAAAATTCTCTTAAACATTCAATAATATCTTTAAATCTAATGTTTTCTGCATACTTGTTTTTTTCTATATAATTATTCCAATATGTATTTATTCTTTTATAATCTAATATTTCATCTAAAATATTATTATAGTCTTTTATCATATTTACTGTATCTCTTTTAATTGCCGTATTATAAATAGCATCTCTAGTAGTTTTTATATTTATTTCGTTCTTTAAGTTAGACAAAAAGAAATATACATCATAATAATCTTTCATTCTTGCATTATATTGCCCTCTCCTTAAAATAGTTTCAATCTTTTCTGCAAGTATTGTTTCTATATTATATGAATATATGAAAATCTTTTTATTTTCAAATATTGATATATATTCAAATCTCAATTTTCTAGGTGTAATTTTATCACCAGTAGAAATATCTATTTCAAGATTAATTTTTAGATTTTCAAATTTTCCAACTACATAATATTTATTTCCACCATATTCATCATTTTGCCTAATATCCGCAACTTTAACAATTTCAAACTTTACACCATCATGCAAATCTATTGATAAAATATCATTTAAAATTTTTAACATTTTATCTTTTGATACGTCTATTCCTCTAATAGTTGTATCCATATCTTTTGTAGTTCTACTCTTTATTCCAAACATTGCTGATAAAAGTCATCCACCTTTTAAAATAAAATTTTCATTATAATTAGAAATAGATATTCTTTCTAATATTCTTTCAAACATAAATCTTTGATACAATTCAAGTTGTGTTAAATTATATTTTTTGCTAAACTTTTTGCTTTATCAAATAATTCTTTATAATTTTCTACTATAGCAATACCTCCATTATATTCTCAAGTTTTTTATAAATATTAAATATTTTTGCATATTTTTCTAATACTATAAGATCCTTATTTTTTTGATTAAAATAATTTTTTATAATTTTACCATATAATTCAATATCTACAGATAATGGATTTTTTAGAATATCGCATATACAACGTTCAGCATTATATATTTTGATAGGATTTCCGTAAGGACTAATAAAATCAATACTGCCAATTTCTAATTTATCTTTAGCAATATAATGAATATTTAAATCTTCATTAATATTATTATGACTTACAGTCGTTATATCTATTGTATAGGGATTTCTATCAC
Organism: uncultured Clostridia bacterium; assembly: GCA_947632635.1. Lineage (GTDB taxonomy): Bacteria > Bacillota > Clostridia > TANB77 > CAG-465 > CAG-465. Next base: position 1,618 of record CANRQA010000049.1, read on the forward strand.
TTAAATTTTGAAAATAACACGCAGTGTTATATGAAAATATAACATTTGAAAATCTTTTCTGTAATAAAAAATATTCATCCTCTATTATATTCTTATCTTTATATATACCGTATGCTACTTTTTTTAAGATACCACTATCTATAAACTTTGGTATTAAATTTCTTTTAATTCCTAATTTTTCAATTTCTTTTGTTGTAATATATCCATAATTTTCATTTAAAAATTTTTTTAATTTTTCTTCATACATAATATCATTCCTTTACACTTACTCTTACATTTTATCATATTTACGAGTAAGCGTAAATAAAAATGCATTATTTATTATAAATTACTACATATTTGCATTTGCATAGGTGTTAATTTAGAATTCCTTACATTAATTAATTCCATCATATTTTGAATTGTATTATTTTCCTTAATACACTCCTTATCAATAGAAACAGAGCTTTTATTTTTGTTTAAGTATTTACAAAGTTTATTCATATTTTCTATATTAAAGTCATCATAAGATTTAAACCACTCTTTACATACATTTTTATATTTATCAACTTTATCAAAAATTTTCTTTATTCCAATATCTATCTTTTCAGAAAAGTCTTTGCTATAAACATACTTTTTAGTTTTATCTAAAAAATCTTTAACAAAAGTAGAAAGTAAATTATTCTTTAAATATTTTTTAGTTACTATATCAATTCCTGCACCTATCCCCTCTCTAAAACCGCCTTTAAACACTATATCTTTTATTTTGGTAATATCACTTAATACATTTTTAGGAAGTTGTAGCACTTCTAACCCTTCCCTAATACTACTATTTAAAGCTGTTTTTACAATATTTTTAAAGTCTTTTGTCTTAAACGCATCCTTTACATCTAGTAAAATATCCTTAATATGATCGTTTACAGGCATTGCCTTTATAACATATTCAGCGCCTTTATTAACAACTCCTTGCACAACATTTAAAAAACTGTTTTCATTCCTTTTTATACCTAACTCAAGCTCATTATCAAGCTTAACATCTTTTGTTAAAAAATTTACATTTTCTAATTCTAATACTCTACTCATATTTATTCCTCCATTTTATTACTTTTTTTAACAACAATAAACATTACCAGATATATAATTATATTAAAAGTCATAAGCAATTTACCTGCAAATGTATTTACTATAATATCTTTATACACACTATTTTGAAATACAAAACCTAGTACAAAATACATATTAATTACAACACTAATCATAAGTATAGCTATAATAGATACTCTTTTTTGCATTTCCTTTTGATACATTTTATTATTTCTTGTATAATAATCATAAAATCTCTCTATTAACTCTTTAAAAGAGCCACCACTTGTGTAACAGCTATTACACATATCTAAAAATACACCTATTAATTTTATATCTATATCCTGCTTTAAATTTTCAAGTGCCTGATTTAATTTAACTCCAGCTTTTATATATACACTAAAATCATCAAGATACGTGCTTAAAACACTATTTTTTGAACAACTCATAAAAGCCTGAATAATATCATTTGAAATATTAATATAATTTTTTAATTCTAATAAAAATATTGGAAAATACTTAAATATCTTGTTTTTATGAAACATGATTAAAAGCTCTAATAAAAAATTTAGACTAAAAAAACACATAACAAAAACTACTATTGAACAAACAAAAATATTTATAACTTTATACGAAAAATACATTCCTGTAATTCCTAAAATTAATGAGATGATATAAAAAAATAAAAGGGGTATATCAAATTTAATATTGTATATTTGTTTTATTTTATCTATGTTATTTTTGGGTTTATATATAAAATATTTAAAAAATATATTCTTACATAATTTATCATCTTTTAAATTATTATCTTTATCTTTTTTTATTTTTATATTTAAACTATATAACTTATCTTTTAGATTATATAATACTTTTTTACTAATAACTATTTCAAGTAAGATATAAATTATATAACAAGCAACTATTAGCTTTAAAACGTTAAAAATTATCCCTACCATGCTTTACTCTATTTTATATATACTCTTTAATTTATTTTTTGTCTTAGAGGTACCATTATGATTAATAGTTGCTATTTCACAAATTTTATAATCTTTTAAATATATTATATACTCAACATTTGCAAGTAATATTTCTTTTATAAATGACTCATCATACCTTGTATATCTTACATCTCTTTTAAATAAAATAGTTAACCTATCTATAACATTTTCTATACTATTTGCATGAATAGTTGCAATACCTATATGACCTGTTGAAATTGCATCAAAAAAAGATGCTGTTTCTTCGCCTTTTAACTCACCTACTACTAGTACATCATTTGACATTACTAAACTATGATAAAGTAGTTTTTCTAAATTTATATTTTTTTCTTTATCCCTATTTGAAACAATTTCCCTTTCTATAACATTTTTATTTGCTATATATAATTCACAAGTTTCTTCACTAATGGTAATTGCCACATTTTGAGGTAGTCTATTTATCATAGCTCTAAGAAGTGTAGTTTTTCCACTACCCCCTTTTCCTGCAATTATATAACTTTTTTTACTTTCTATTATTAGATTAACCTCTTTATAACTTTTATCATCTAACATATTATACTTACTTTTTAATATTTCTAAATTTAATGTATCATCTGGTCTATGTATGCGTATAATTAAGCTATCATCCATTACATTTACTGGACTTATTCCAGCCTCTATTCTTAATTTATTTTTTTTATCACTTACAATAACAATAGGTACATCAAAACTTATATTGCCATTATTTCTAATAATACAGTAGTATATGTAATTTCTAAAAGCCTCTTTAGTATCAAATTTTTCTTCTATTTTTTCCCATATTCCTGTTTTTTTAATATAAATTAAGTTATATTTAACCACTCTAATATCTGTTACTAAAATATCATCTATATATTTTTGCAAAAAACCATATCCAAAAATATCATCATAAACCTTAGCAATTATTTCTTCTTGATATGCACTATCTATCACATTATATTTTATATATAATTCCTCTTTTAACTTATCATAAAGCAAGTTTTTATCATCATCTTTTAAATACTCCTTGAAATTAGTGATAATATGTTCTTTTAAATCTTCAAGGTTAATATTTAATTTACTATTTACATCTAAAGCTATTTTATTTGGTACTTTTTTTATATCTAACGGATTAATTATCATTTTAGTTATTTATTCCTAAACTTTAATATAAACTTATTTTTATCCTGCCTCTTTAAATTAGAGGACATTTTTATACCTAATACTTCATATATTTTATCCATATTAAGTTTTACATCAATATCTGAAAAAGCACCATTTATATATGACTCCATATTTTTATTATATTCAATTTCTGCAATTATTTTATATCCCCCAAGAAGTGACTCAATTTGAGAGGTTTCAAGCGAATTATTTTGTACCTTATTTACAATTATATATATTTTAGAATTATCATTATCCCAAAATTTTGTTATTAAATTAATATATTTTACAGCTTGTCTAATACTTATATAATTGGCATTTACAACAAAAAATATCTTAGTTGCAACATTTAAACTATATTGAACTACATCAAGAAAAGGAGATGCGGGAAGGTCAATAAAAAGATAATCATATTTTGAATAAAGCGAAGAATAAATTTTGTTATAATACTTATTTGAAAGTCTGTTTTGCACATCATATATACTACAATTATTTGTTACATATGCTAAATTTTTATTTACTTTATCATTTACCACATATTTTGAAATATCCCCCTCAACTTTATATGTTTTATCCACATCTTCCACAATTTGCATAAGTGAATTACTCTCTTCTACATTATTAATAATATCAATAGCAGAATTTTCTATATCCATATCAAGTAATGCTACATCTGTATGAGTATATTTAGCTACATTTTTTGCTATAATACTTGATAAAATAGATTTACCAGCTCCACTTGTACCATATATAGCTACAATTTGCTTTTTTAAAATATTTACATCTAATAAATACTCATTTAAGCATTCTTCTTGAAGCTCATCTTTGTTATACTTATTATTATTTTTATATATAACCATCTTATCTTCTTTAATAGCATCTAAAATATCATTTATATCAAGAATATCTCCCTCTAATATATTAAAAACTTCATTTGCAAAAAGAAATTTTTTATACTCATCATCAAGTTTTTTTACAATATATATTATTTTTAAATTACTCCTTGCAAGTTTTAAATGCTTAATATATAGCTTACCATCTAAATTACCATTTAAATCTTCTTTAGTTATAACTATATAATCATCTTTTTTATTACTTAAAAACTCTATTACATTTTCCTTTGTAGTAATATCATATTCATATACATCTTGATTATATATTTCATCTATTTTTTCTTTTATTTCTTTATTATCAAGAGCTACTAAAATCTTCATCTTTTTTACCTAATATTATTTTCCTTTCTATGTCACTTGACTTAATATTTACAGTTACAATATTATTATTTAATGTTATAATAGCCATTTTCTTATCAAGTCTTGACATTTCATTTAAAATTTTATCATCTATAATATTTAATTTTTTTAGTATTTCACTATCTGCAAATTCTAATTTAAAGAAAACTTTAAATGCTGAATTATTTAAAATACTTTTACCAAAACTTCCTTTTTGATACATAAATAAATCAGTTATATCCTGCGTAATTGATACAATACTTGCCTTATTTTTTCTAATTGATTTATATAATGAATAAATAATACTTTCTATATTTTGATTATTACTTAAACTAATATATTTCCAAATCTCATCAATATATATAATTATATTTTCATTATCCTTATTATTTTTTAAATTTATATCAATTTTTGAAAATAAATATGGTATCATTATTTCTTTTAGTCTATTAGATGTTTTACTTGTATCAAATACGATAACTTTAGAGTTTAAATTAATGTTTGTATAATTACAAATATACGGCATTTTTTCTATAACTTGTTCTTTTACTAATTTCTTAAGTTTTGTATCTTTTATATTATTTAAAACATCAAACATATTTGGGAACTCTTCTTTTTCTTTTATATGTTTATTTACATATATAATATCTCCGTTATTTTCCTTATACAGTGAACTTATTTCATTAGTAATTTTCTTTTTATCATACGCTTTAACAAGCGCTGTTTTTAGTTTTTCGTTATTTTTTAAATCTAATGCTAAAATACTATCTAAAAACTCCATTACGTTTTGTATCTTTTTATCTAAAATATTTGTTTCATAGTAGCTTATCTCATTTTCTGTAATATCTAATATATTAATACATTTTAATTCTTTAGTATTATATAACGATATAACATCTGCATTAATATTATTTGCAAGATTTATATATTCACCCTCTGGGTCAAATACATACTGTATTTTATTTTTAAAATAATTTTTTAAAATCATAAGTTTTACAAAAAACGACTTACCAGCACCACTACTTCCAAGTATTACAATATTTGAATTTAGATACTTATCATCAAAAATATCTATATTACATATTCTATTATCCTTTTTTGTATATCCTAATAATATACCATTTTTATCAAAAATTGTATTTGTGTAAAATGGGAAAAAATTGCATAATGCAAGTGTTGTAACGTTTCTATATGTTTTATCTATTAATTTATTTTCATAATTATTAAGTGGTAATGTTAGAATATAACTATCTAGATTTCTAAAATTGGTTATATTTGAAAAAATCTGCTTTGAATAAAGTTTTGTTTTCAAGTCTGTAATTTGCTTTAAAAGTTCTTCTTTATTTTTATTATATAGCGTTATAAATATATTTATTTTATATACTTCTTGATTATTTATTTGAATTTCTTTTCTTAAATCTTTAGCATCATTTTTATGCATATTTAATACATCAATATCAATTTGATTATCTGTTGCAGTTTTTATTTCTGCATTTGAAGATGAAATATAATATGTTAATTCTTTTAATACTTTTAATGTATCCATTTTTGATATATATATTGCCATATCATAAACAGCATTTCTTTCTATCATTTCAAAAAATTCACCAAATGCTAATTCTTTTGGTATATCGTATATAAATATACTTGATATGTATTTATTATTTAACATTAAATATTTAAAATTTGTATTATCTACAATATCAGGATAAATTTCATATTTTTCTATATATTATCACCTCTATTCTTTATTAATTGCATTAAAAAGAACTTCCTTTAGCTTATCTTTATTAACAATTTGCTCTACTTTACATCCTATTTTTTCAAGTTTTACTAAAGTCCTTTTTATATCATTTATTTCACTTTGCTTTTTTACATTTTCTGATACTATTATATATATTACTGTTTCATATATATCATCTTTTTTTAATTCAGTTCTTAGCTCATCAACATATGCTTTAAAAATATCTTCATTTATTTGTTTACTTTTATTTAAAAAATATGTATTAATATAATTATCAACATCTATTTTTTTATTTGAAATACATATTTCAAATGGCAGTGTTAATTCTTTCAAAAACTGCATATATATGTTTATAATATCTTGCTTTGTTTCTACACTCATATCTAAAAGAACTAATGGCTTTACTTTAAAAATATATATTCTTTCTTGTGACTTATTCCTTTTTACTAAAATATACTCATCTGTTACATCTTTAATATTATATAGCTCATCTATATTCTTGTATTTTATATACATTCCTCCTTTATTTTCATTTTATAACTTGGGAATCTTTTTGAAATTTGATTAAAAAATAAATGATATTTTAAATTAAATTTTTAGAATTAACATACTTTTATTTTAAAACTTTTTTATGACAATGTCAATAGTTTTAAACCATGTTTTCATCGCAAATTTCGACAAAATTTTTGATCTAATATATAAAGCTACAACTTAAAATTACTAAATTGTAGCTTTTATATTATTCATTTATATATACTTTACCAGTTTCATCTACTACATATACTTTTATATAATTATCTGATAAACCTATTTTACTTGCATTAATATTATAATATGTTATACCAGAATCACTTAATGCATATTTATCTCTTATACTTTCATCAACATCAATAGAATTTATAGTTTTGCTATTATACTTAATATTACATTTTCATGCACTGCCATTTTAGCTGTATCTATTGAATCGGAGTATTTAAAGCCATTTGCAAATATAAAATAAAAGCAAAAGCAATATTAACAATAATACCACCAATAATTGCAATAGAGGCTACTACAATTCCTGCTATTTCTATACCTTTTTGTGAACTTTTTTTCAAAGCTATAATTGATAGTATTAGACCTTCAATAGCAAGAATTATTCCTAAAACAGGTATAGCAGTTAAAACAAGACCTAATATACTTAAAATCAAGCCTGTAATTCCCATACTCATTGCCTCCCAGTACCAATTATATCTTATGTGAAAAAATATGTCAACAAGTTATAATTATAAAATTTAACCTTAGTTTTAAATATTAGGCTTTGTAAATTTTCTTTGTCATGTCATACATTCTAATATGATAGCCATTTCTTTCGTAAAATAATTTTGCATTTTCATTATATCCAAAAACTCCTAAAAGTATATCTTTGCAACCAATATCTGTTAGATATTTTTCCATAGCATTTAATAGCTTTTTTCCATATCCATTATTTCTATATTTTTTAGATACAACAAGCTCTGTTATTCTTCCTCTTTTTGGAGCTTTAAAATCATATTCTAATATTTCTTCATTGTTAATTACACCTACTATCAAGCCTATTACTTTATCATGATAAGTATAAAGGAGCATTTTTCCATTATATTTATTTATTTCTTCAATTATTTTAGCAAAATATTTTTCTCTAAATTCATCAGTTAATATGTTATATTTTTCAATATCTATACTTACAATATGTTCTTGTAATTCAACTAACAAATCCTTTACTTGTTCATTATATTTTTCACTATATTCTTTAATCATAATCTACATTCCTTTTTATATATTAATTTATTTTTCCTCAATTTGAGTTTTGCTATCTATATATTTATAACTTAAAGCATTTTCTTTTGTAACAATAGCTTCGCCTAATCTTTTTTCTATATCTTTACGGGTATTATTTGCAACTTGACCGCCCTCTTTTGCGACCTTTCTATTTTCTTCTAGTCCAACTGGTCTATGCTTTTTTGCAATCTCTCTAGTCGTAAGTTCACCTATATCGGCAAGTGCAATTTCTAAATCAGTCATATTATCTCTTAAAGCTTCTTTTCTTAAGCTTTTATATTCCTTATATTCTTTTGCTGTCATACCAGACCATTCTTTATATATATCATTTGTAAGTATTGCATATTCTCTTTCTGTATTAACTCCATTTTCATTCCAAACATCAGTTAATTTTTTTCTATCTTGAATTCCTTTTATTCTTTTTATTATCCAATCTTCAGGATAACCTTTTGCACGATACATGTCAATTGCTCTTTGAACGGTAATAGATGGATTAAAAACTTCATCAATTCTTTCCTTACCAAGTCTTGCAAGCCATTGTTTTATTGGCTCTGCTTTTTTACTGGGAACTGACTCAATAATTCTAAACATTCCCTCTATATCAACGACATCTGTCATACGATATTTACCGTCTTGTGCTTTAAGTTTCAACTGGTGACAATTTGTCACCGTTTCATTTCCCTCATCTATAAGACGTTGTTTTAGTTTATTCCAATATTTTCTTCCGTCTTTGCTTTCTGAAATAACTCCTACAATATCTACAACACTTATATAATACTTTTCTTTTTCACTATCCCAAACTGTTCTAATTGTTTCATTATTAAATATCTTATTTATTAAATGCATTTTATTTTGTTCCATTTTTACCTCCTATAACTTGTACACTTATTATTAATTTAACATTGGGTCAAATGGCTTTAAACTAACACCGCCTAAAGCCCCATTTTCATACATAAACGAATAAAGTTTATCATTACTATCATAGTATAAATTTTTAATAGCTCCAGATGTTTCATATAACCTTAATATATTTCCAACAGTTTCAATTTGTTCTACTTCGCTCATTTCTTTATATTCTTGAGATTTCATAAGTTCTTGCATTCCAGTATCAACATCATCTTGATGATTTTCATATACTTCTAGGTATAACTTATCATTATAACTATAATTTTCTTTTTTATTACTATTACTATAAATTCCAAATATGATTACACATAATAATATAACTAATAATAAAATATAAATTGTTACTTTTTTCATATATCATCTCATCCTTTTTTAACTTTTAATAACTTTATTTTTCTTTTCCTTTTCTTGCTCTTTAAGACTTTTTCTAGGTGTTAGCAAATTTTCTTTATAGTTCCACCAAACCTTTTAATTGTACTACTAATAACACTGTAATTCAAACACAATATTTAATAAATTATTTGATAAAATAACCTCATATATATAAATTGCGTATATTGTGTTTTAAATAAATTGACTCAGTAATTCTAAACATTCACTCTATGTCAACCACTCTGCACTAAAAGTACAGAGCTTTTTTGCGGACTGAAAGTCCTGTCCAGCTAAAGCTGTCTACCATT
>CANRQA010000050.1 GCA_947632635.1 uncultured Clostridia bacterium
TTTTATATAAAAATAATGGGACATTTTCACTAAGAATTCAAAATTAAAAACGGGACATTTTTACTGAGAATTCACAACTTTTTTACATATTCTTCTTAAATTCAATCATAGCGTTTATTAATTTTGTTGTCGCTTCAATAATTTTTCTAATCTCCTTCATAAATATTCCTCCTTGTATAATAATGTTAAGTTAAGAAAAATAACTTAACATTTAATTTTTTTCTATGAGTTTTTTCATAACTCATAATCTTTAATATAAAACCAATTTATGATAAAATTATTGTAATTGTTAGAGTAGTTTTAGTTTCCTCCTTGAGCATTAGGCTCTTTTTTAAGACTATAGCCTCTTTTACTCACTATATAATGAATATCCTTTACCTCGAACATTTTTGAGTATATCAATTCCACTTATATCTTTAACTTTTTTTCTAACTTTTGCAATATGAACCCTTAACACTGATGAAAATGAATCAAAATTTTCGTTATATATATGTTCCAAAAGTTCCTCACTAGATATTATTGCAGGATATTTTACGGCCAAATATTCTAGTATATCATATTCTTTAGAAGTTAAATCAATATTTTTATTTTTATATGAAACTTTTCTAATCACTGTATTTATATTAAATCCACCTATCATTATATTAGGGTTAACCTTACCGTTTACTCTACGGATAACAGCTTGTATTCTTGCAACTAACTCCTCAAATAAAAACGGTTTGGTGATATAATCATCTATACCTAAATTAAAGCTATTTATAATAATCTGATGATCGTTACAACCCGATATAATAATTATTGGAACATCTACATTTTCTCCTCTTAAATATTTGACTATATCTATACCATTTTTATCTGGCAGAGTTATATCTATCAAAATTAAATCATATTCATTTATATATGCCTTTTCTTCTCCTTCAATTCCATTATCTGCAATATCAACATAAAATCCATGATTTTCTAAACTTATTTTAATACTTAATAACAAATCTAAATTATCTTCAATAATTAATAATCGCATATCCTTCCCCTACTTTTTCATCTATTATATCAAATGCCATGTTAATTCTATGTTAATTTTTAAAAAATTTTTTTAATTTTAAAAAGAAGTTGAAAATTAATTCAACTTCCTTTAAATTTTAATTTAAATTTTCTTTTATAACGTTCCAAACATTATCTGTTTCTAGACCTTTTCTCCAACCAGCAACTCCAGCCAAATTATATTTATTTATTACATCAATTCTATTTTTTACAGAAGTAGAATCCTCAAGCCATAATTTATATGTTATACTTCCTGTTTTATATTCAGCATAGTTTTGACCTGAATTTTCATCAAACGTAGGTGTTACATTATATTTATCTAAAAATTCTTCACAATTTTTCATTGTATATACACGAGTTGTAGGTTTTGTATCCCCATCTTTTATAGTCCAAAGTCTAGTATAAAATGGTATTCCAAGTATTATTTTATCTGCTGGAATTTTTGAATCATTAATTAACGATGTGATATTTTTTTCTACCCATGGAATTTCTGCAATAGAGCCTGCTTCATTTGACCATGCACCTCTTTGGTCGTATCCCATAAGTACCACATAATCTACTGCCTCACCTACAGCTTGTCTATCAATATATGCTACAAAATACATATCTACAGATACTTTTATATTCTCTTTTCTAAGTAAAGGTACAAGTTCACGAATAAACTCAGTATACATATCTCTATCTTCTGTTTTCATAGCCTCAAAATCTATATTAATTCCGTCTAGTTTATTCATTTTTACTATATCAATTATATTTTTAATAAATTGTTCTCTGTTATATTCACTATTTAACATAGCTGAAGTATCATCTGCAGAGTAATTTACAGAGTCTATTCCATTTGTTATAATTGGCCAAATTTCATAGCCATACTCTTTTGCTTTGTTATAGTATGCTAAGTTATATTCTGATGTAATTTCACCATTTGAATTTTTCAATTCATACCATGTAGGAGATACTATATTGACGCCATCAATTTTTTCTTTACCAAGTGTATTTAAGTCACTTCCATATTGCCAAAACATATTTAATTTTTCTTTATTTTCTGTGGTATTATCAATAGGTTCTTGTTTGCTTTGTTCCTCATTTGGTATAACATCAACATTATTTTTGGATATATATCCTACTATTCCTGAATCTGTTTTTACCTTATACCATCTGTTATGGTTTAGGCTCTCAGTATAAACTGTTACTGTATTTGAAGTATTTAATCTTTGTAATTTGTTTGATTTTGTTGAAATATCACTATAGACATATACATTATTATATTTTATTTTAATATCAGATGTATCCTTTTTATCTACTGTAATTGTATTTGTTTGATCATTATATTCAACGTTTATATTATATAAATCTTTTACTAAATTAATATCAATATATGGTACTCCACCAATTATTTTAGCTGGTGTGTCAATTGGAACATTTTCCAAATTTCTAGACATGGTGTTTTCATCTATTTTCATTTTTAATACTTGAGTGTCTGTTGTTATTATTACCTTTGTCGCGACTTTATCATAAAATATATGTTGGTCTAAAAGTTTTTTTATTGTATCAGTAGCAATGTATATTCCATTTCCTTCTATAAATGGTTTATTTGCAGGTGCAATATTATCACCAAATACTACTAAATTAGATGCCTCTTTATACACAACTCCCTCATTTTTATCAACACATACAAATATTGAAGCTAGCACTATTATAATTACTATTCCTAGAGTTAATCTTTTTATTTCATTTACCATTTTACCAACTCCTCGCAAGAATAATTATACACTATATTTTTTCTTTTGTGAATAATATTTTACAATTTTATTACAAATTATTTCATTTTAAGAAAAAGAAGGCAATTAATTAAAATTACCCTCTTTTTTCTAGTTATTTAAAAACTATTTTAAACTTTCTTAAAGTTATTGTTTATTAATAATATATTAAAACTATTATCTTTAAGACCTCGTCATACCAATAACAAACAAACTAGATTGCAAAGTTTTCTTTTTTTACGTTATTCTTCCTTTCAAAAAATTTAAGATATCACAAAGGTAATAAAACAAAGAACTATTATAGCAAATACAATCCCTATAAAAAGGTTAAAAAATACTCTAAGAATAGTATTATTTTCTCTTTCCATTACAAGCTCATTATCCTTTATCGTAGCTCTTATTTTATACAAATTATTTTTTGAAACTTCTATTTCATCTTTATTTATTAAAACATTTATATTTCCAATATGTGAATTTATACTAATATCTGAAAGTTTGCTACTGTTTAAATCTATATTTTTTGTTTCTTCATATGCAATATATGAGGCCTTTTCTAACTCTTCCCATATTTTATCACTTGCTTTTAAGAAAAAAAAGTTAGAAGATATAACAAACCCTACTCCCCATAAAAAAAGTACTATACAAATACTTGTAATGTGTGGATTTAAATCTAATACTTTTTTTATCCGTAAAACAAACTTTTTTCCTTTACTAGTTTTCCTATCATCAACAGTTTTCATTATTTCTTCAATTTGTTTTTCATCATTACTATCAAACATTTTTTTCTTCCTTTCTATTAATTATAATAAAATTTACAAAATATATTAATAAGATTATATCAAATTTATTAGGTTATGTCAAATATATATTAAATAATTTAAGGAAAAACTTTTTCTAAATCTGTTGACATCTATATAAAATAATGTTATAATAGATTTACAAAAAATATTCTACATAAAGAATATATATTTTTTACTTGGAAAGACTAAACTAAACGTTAATCTTTCTTTTTATTTTTTATAATATAAAAATAGAGTATTACTTATTATATAGTCATACTCTATTTATAATTTTTTTGAAAGGTAGGTAATTATAATGAAAACAAATCTAACAAATCTTATGAATATTGTAGCAGAAGAAGAAAGAAAATTTTCAGACTATGGTTACAGCTTAAAGGAACATGCATATAGCATATCAACTCAAGAATTAACAGGGCAAGTAAACATCATTGAAGATTACTCTGAAGACTTCAAAAAAGAATTTGAAGATTACAAAGAAACACAAAGAAAAATTGCTAAAATAAAATCAGTTATATACGAAAAAAACAATTCTTTAAAATTACCTGACGGAAGAACTATTCAAGAAGCTATTGTAGAGGTTACATCACTTAGAAAGATGAAAACTCTATATAACACTTTACTTACAAAAAGAGATTCAAAAAGAAGAATTACAGAAGTTAATAACTCATATTTTGAGTGTAAAACAATAAACTTTAACTTAAATGAACTAAAAAAAGAGTATGAAGCTATAGAAAAGAAAATTCAAGATACTGATTTTGAAATTTCTAAACTAAATTCAATTGAATTTGAAGTTTCTATATAATAAAAACTTGGGGCGCTTACAAAGTTATTTAGTAAGGTAAATGAGAAAAAACTCTAACAGCCCTTCACTATCCAACATATATTTTTTGTGTTTTATTTTGTAAAATTTATAAAAAAGATATCTATTTTTTAATTTACAATTTTATCTTTTTTTAAATAAATTACAATTTACTTTTTTTATTTACAATTTAATATTACATGTAATCTAATAGTTAAGTCTATTTAGTAAAAGGATTAATATTATTTTTTTTTATATATATGTTTTGGATAGTAAATGCCATGATATATTTTTGTATCATGGCACTTTTTTTATTTTGCATTTTGTATTAAAATATCAAGTAATTTTTCATAACCTATTCCGTCATATGAAATTAACATAGGATACATACTAATATTTGTAAAGCCCGGAAATGTATTTACTTCATTAAAATATATTTTATCATGTGACACGAAAAAATCGACACGTGAAAGTGATGTTAACCTTAATTTTTTAAATATTTTAAGTGAATATTTTTTTATTTTTTCTAATACCTCTTTAGAACACTGTGCAGGTATTTTAGTATATGAACTTTTATTTTCATATTTTGCATTAAAATCATAAAATTCATTTGCTGATATAACCTCACCGGGAATAGATGAAAGCAATGTTCCATCTAGCATTTCAAGTACAGCACATTCTACCTCATGTCTATTTGAAATATATTTTTCAATAATAATTTCCTCATCAAATCTAAAAACATATTCTATTTTTTCTATTAAATTATCCACATTATCAACTTTTGAAACACCATATGATGAGCCCTCTTTATTTGGTTTTATAATTAACGGAAATTTTATTTTATTTTTAATTTCTTCTATTAACTTTTGTTTTAGTTTTATATCCATTTTTAGATATTCATTTATTTTTAATGTTTTGTATGGAACAACTAAAATACCCAAACTTTCTACGAGTTCCTTTGATAATATTTTATTTATAGCAATACTACTTCCAAGATTATTACAACCTACATATTTTACTTTTGCAAATTCAAGCATTCCTTGCAAAGTTCCATCTTCACCATACTTACCGTGTAATACTGGAAAAACTACATCATATGTTTTTAATTTTGCTATTATATCTTCAATTTTTATTTTATTCTTTTCATCTAATATCCATTTATTTTTTCCGATATTTTCAATATCTCCAGTATATTTAAAAAACATACCTTTTTTATCTATACCAATAGTATCTACATTATATTTTTCCTTATCTAAATGCTTAATAATATTATATGCTGAAAGGCAAGATATTTCATGTTCTGATGACATAGAACCAAATATAACTGCAATATTTTTTTTCAAATTAATACACCCCTATTTGCTTAATTATATGTATTAACTTAAAAAAATATTTAACTTCTTAATCAAGTATCTCAAGTGGAGTATGATTTGCCATAAGACGTTTAAACCCATATTTATCAAACATAATTTCAAGTTTTAAATCATCGTCCTCTGGGTCAATTTTTTGTATTGTACCTATGCCAAATTTTTTGTGTTTTATACTCATTCCAACTACATATTTATTAGTATTATCAATATTTTTAGCAACATTTTTTGTACCAGATATATTATTTAAAAAGCTATTTACATCTATTCCAAATGGTGTTACTTTGCTTGTTGATTTTGATGGAATACCACCAAAATATCCACCCGTTTTTTCAAGGATTCCCTCAACTTGAACATATTCCTTATCAATATATTTTTGTGATTTTTTCTTTCTTTTTTCTATATTTTCTTTGCCCTCATCATCAAATAATTCTTCGGGTATTTCTGCAATAAATCTTGAGTTTATACAATAAGCGGTTGAGCCATATAACGTACGCTTACTAGCATTAGTTATATATAGTTTCTTTTTTGCTCTTGTTATTGCAACATAGCAAAGTCTTCTTTCTTCTTCACACGCCTCATCTTCATCAATTGAACGTCTAGAAGGGAATAGTCCCTCTTCCATACCTACTATAAATACTACATTAAATTCTAAGCCTTTTGCACTATGCATTGTCATAAGAGTAACAGCTTCTGCGTCTTCTTCAAGTTTATCAACATCTGATACAAGTGCAATACTATCTAAGAAATCTGCTAAAGTATTATCTGCACTTTCAGTTTCAAATTCCATAGCTACGCCAATAAATTCCATAAGATTTTCAAATCTATTTTCAGCATCTTTTGTTGCGTCCTCATTTAACATATCTTCATAGCCAGATTCTTTTAATATTACTTTCATTAAATCTGAAACTTTTAGACTATCTTTTCTTGCAATAATGCTATTTATCATATCTCTAAACATGATTATATTTCCAGCACTTCTTATACCAACTAAATTATCACTATCCTGCATTACATCAAAAATTGATATATTTTTTTCTATTGCAATTTGTTCAAGTCTTTGAAGTGCAGTATCTCCTATTCCTCTTTTTGGTTCGTTTATAATTCTTTTTAAAGCTATATTATCACTTGTATTTTGTATAAGTTTTAAATAACTTGTTAAATCTTTTATTTCTTTTCTTGAATAAAATTTTAAACCACCAATTAATCTATATGGAGTGCCTGATTTTACAAATACTTCTTCTAAAACACGTGCTTGTGCATTTGTTCTAAATAATACTGCAAAATCTGCATATGTCATATTTTCTTTTCTGCAAATTTCATCTATTTTTTCTACTATATATTCTACTTCTGCATATTCATTATCTAAAGTTTTATATACTATCTTTTCTCCTATTTCATTACTTGTCCATAAATTTTTATCAATTTTAGATTTGTTATTTTTTATTACAGCATTTGCAGCATTTAAAATATTTTGTGTACTTCTATAATTTTCTTCTAGTTTAACAATTTTTGCATTTGAAAATTCCTTTTCAAAATTTAATATATTAGAAATATCAGCACCTCTAAAGCCATATATACTTTGAGATTCATCACCCACTACACAAATATTACCATGTGATGCAGAAATAAGGCTTATAAGTAAAAACTGTGCTTTATTTGTATCTTGATATTCGTCAACTAATATATATTTAAACTTTGATTGATATTTCATTAATATATCTGGATTTTCTGAAAAAATTTTTACAGTAAACATTATAATATCATCAAAATCTATTGAATTATTCTGTTTTAATGTTTTTTGATATACTTCATATATATCTGCAATCTGTTCTTTTCTAAAGTCACCCATTGCTTCTTTTTTGTATTTTTTGTAATCTTTCATATTATCTTTTGCTTTACTTATTTCATACTTTAAAAGTGAGATAGGATACTGTTTTTCATCTATTTTTAAATTTTTTACAATTTCTTTAATTACTTTATCTTTATCTAAATCATCAAAAATATTAAATGTATTTGAAAAACCAAGTATACCAATTTCCCTTTTTAATATTCTAACACATATTGAATGAAATGTACCAAGCCAAACATCTTCTGCTTTTTCTCCAATTAAATTATTTACTCTTTCTTTCATTTCATTTGCTGCTTTATTTGTAAATGTTATTGCAAGTATTTCCCATGGTTTTACTATTTCTTTTTCAAGTAAATATGCCATTTTGTAAGTAAGAACTCTGGTCTTTCCTGAACCTGCACCTGCAAGTATTAAAAGTGGTCCGTCTAAATATTCAACAGCTTCTTTTTGTTTATCATTTAAATCATCTAATAATTCTTCCATATCTTCAACCCTTTCATTACTCTATTTCTATTATTCCACCATAATCAATTACATCTTCATTTTCAAAGTCTATAATTTCTATATTTTTTGAGGTAATAAACTCTTTTATTTTGTTTTCTTTATCGATTTTTTGTAAATTACCAAATACAATTATTTTATCTTTTAATCTTGAAATAGCTCCACCTATAAAGCCATTCATTTTGGAGTAATTTCTTTTTTCATCTTTATATAATTTTATATCTAGTTTATCATTTATATATAGCACATCAATACCATTTCTTTTAAGTTCATTAGCTATTTTTTTATCTGTTACGATAGCAGAATTTGAATCAACTACACAAATAGAGCATTTACTATATCCTTGATTTATATTTATCTTTTTTAAGTTATTTTTCTCTATATATTCTAGTATTTTTTTATCAGTATATTTAAAATTATGGATTACATTTTTCCCTATACTGCAAACATTATACTTAATATCTTCTGGATATTTACTACCTATTTTTTCTATGCCACAGATAGCTTTTGTATTTAAACTTTTTCTTAACCTCTCATATATACTTGGCTCTAGTATTAATGTATCATTAAGTTTTGTAGCAAAAATATCTACATGTGCGGCTATTTCAAAATATGTTTTCTTTGATATTGGTACTTCTATTAGATTATATCCTAAATTAATTAAATAGTTCTTTTCAAAACTTCTTAATCTACTATCTATAATTAAATTTTTCATTTCTTACCTCAAAAAAAGCAATAAAAAAACAAAGTTTATATCTTGGAATATTATATCAAATTTTAGCTATAACTGCAATTAAATGATACTTTTTTATATATTTTTTAATATCATATTGTCATTATTTTTGTTATATGTTAGAATGATAGTAGATAAATAATTTTCTAAATATTAATATATAAGGAGAGAGAGAAATGATTATACTTGAGGGAAAACTTTATGGCGCAATAACAAAAATATTAAAGGATAATGAATTTTGTCTATGTGAACCAGTATTTACTAATTGTTTTGAACAAGATAACAAGTATTACAAAGCTATATTTGAAGAAGGTAGTTACAAGAAAAAAGCAATAAAATTTATATCATATTTTGAAGAATTTGATATATCTAAATATGGAAAGCCTTTATCTTTGCCAATAAGCAAGATGAATGTAAATGATGATAATTTTCATATTGTTTTATTTGAACCTAATAAAAATGAATTTAATAGCAAGAAAAATAACGATGTTATAGTAGTTGCAAATGATTCTCCATTTATTTTTACTCCATCTTTAATTACTGTTGGTATAAAATTTCCAAATAAGTTTGTCTTTGCATTAAAAGATTTATCAAAAGATGAGTTAAGTAAATATATATAACTTTTTTCACTCCTAAAATTTTTAGGAGTGAATTTTGTTCTGAAAGATTTTCTTATCCTTTTTTATATAAACATTTTATTTTTATTAGAAAAAAGATATTAGTTGCCACTTTTTGCAGGCTTATTTTTTGATAACTTGCCACTTTTTGCAGGTATAATAAATAAATTTGTTAAAATGAATAAAGAAGTTTACACTTTTTATCACATTTGTATTTTTTCGTCTAAATTTAATTATATTTATAGTCAAAGAAAAATCGTTGATATTTCAACGATTTTAAAATTTTATTGTGTATATTTTTGCTTTTTTTACACTTATTTATACAATAGTAATTAGAATTATTTTCTTTTTTTGAAATTTGCAACATCATGCTGCAAAATTCATATTTTACTGTTAGTTTAAAATACCATTTATAACAATTATATTTTAATAACAGCTACTATTGCATTTTCAAGTAATTCATTATATTCTTCTTTTGCAACACCTAATATCTCAAATGATTTCAACTGTTCTTTCATCTCAATAAATCTGTGAATATCTATGTTTTTAAATCCTATTTTATTCATAAATGCTTTTATATGTTCTATATCTCTAAATCTATCTTGTAAATCATTTCTTGAAGTAACTTTATTTAAATTTTTATTAAAGTCTGGTAAACATACATTTTGTTTATCTATAAACTTTTTAGGTGTAACATCACAAGTAATCCATACGCCATTAAACTCTTTTAATACATTATAAATATTCTTTGCAACAATTTCCTTTTCTTCAAATGTTAAGTATCTAAGTAGGCCTTCATTTATTATTGCTAACTCTTTATTTTTATCAAGAAGTTTCTCACATTTTTCAAAATCTGCATAGTTCAATGCATTACCACTTACAATATGTAAATTATTAGGAATATTAGTAATATCTTTCAAAAGCCTAACTTTATTTCTTGCTACTTCTTCTAAATCCATTTCAACATATTCATATCCTTTTTCAGCATATATTATACCCCTTGAGGAATATCCAGCAGCAATTTCAACTACTTGTTTTATATTTAATTCATCAAGTATTTTGTTAGTCAGTTTATATCTTGCTTCTATTTCTGGCGCTAATAATTTATTCAATTCAACATCATTATTTTTACAATTTATCTGCAACCATTGATATATTTCTTTTTCATAAGGTATATCAGTAAATGCCCTTGGATAAGAGGTAACAATTGCTGTTGGACTAATACTTTTAAAATTATCTAATATATCATCTCTTATAATTTTATCATTTTTATTTTTTAATTCTTTATGTGTATATATCATATTTTTATCCTCAAATATATATTAAACTAAAATAACGCGTTTGTCAACCACTCTAATTAAAAGCGCATGGCTTGCTATTACTGACTATTAAGGTCAAATGGAATATTATCGACTACTACCTTAAAATGTTTGTATAAGCTTAAAAAAATATATACTCTCTAAAGTCCTTGAAAATAGGCACTTTAAAACGTAAATAGAGTTTGAGCAAAATTACTCAAACTCTATTATTTTGGCTCCTCGTGTTGGACTCGAACCAACGACCCTGCGGTTAACAGCCGCATGCTCTACCAACTGAGCTAACGAG
>CANRQA010000051.1 GCA_947632635.1 uncultured Clostridia bacterium
AAAAATACTATTACTTATCCACAGGAAAACATAAGTATGTCATGAAAATTTTATATATTTTTTATGCGGTCGCCCTACTAATTCTTGCAGTAATATTGACTTATAAAAATTCGTATGATATAATTTTTGCAAATTAAATTTTACAACCATTAAATAATTTTAAAGGAGGACTAACTGATGACTGAAAAAGGCTTTATAAACAAAGCTGTACAAGGAATTTGTGAAAAAAAATATGATGTTATTTATGATTTTGTAAATGGGTTTGCTAAAGTCAAGCGTGATGGCAAATTGGGATTAATTTATAAGAACGGTAAAGAAATAACTAATATTAAATATGATGATATTTATGATTTTATAAATGGGTTGGCTAAAGTTATGATTAAAGTTAGGCTTGATAAAAAATGGGGATTAATTAATGAGAGCGGTAATGAAATAACTGATATTATATATGATGATATTTATGATTTTATAAATGGATTTGCTAAAGTTAGGCTTAATAACAAATGGGGATTAATTAATGAGAGTGGTAATGAAATAACTGATATTATATATGATGATATTTATGGTTTTGTAAATGGATTTGCTAAAGTATGTATTAATGGTAGATGGGGCTTCGTTGATGAAAGTGGTAACAAAATAACTGAAATCAAATATGTTGACTTTCGTGATTTTAATAATGGATTTGCTGCGGTATGTATTAAAAACAAATGGGGCTTCATCAATAAAAGTGGTAATGAAATAACTAATATTATATATGATTGTGTTTACGATTTTAAAAATGGACTTGCTAATGTATGTATTAACGACAAATGGGGACTTATTGACACTAACGGCAAAGAAATAACCCCTATAAAATATGATTATATTTATAATTTCGTAAATGGTTTTGCTATAGTTAGGCTTAATAACAAATGGGGTTTCATTGATGAAAGTGGCAATGAAATTGTCCCAACAATATTAGGTAGTATAGAAGATTTTGAAAATGGGTATGCAAAAGTAACATATCCCGGATTTATTGATACTAATGGTAACTTCATACCTCTTAATAACGTAGTTAGTAAAAACTAAAAATTAACTTTTATAAAAAAAGGATAGTAGGTGTACTTACCTATTATCCTTTTTTATTATTTTTTTATTATTTCTTTATTAAATATTTTATTTTTATTTTTGCTCACTTTCAGCATATACTTCTTGTTTGTTATAATGTGTATGAAGAATTTTATGTGCCTTTTTAGAATTAGGTTTATCAAGGAATTCTTTATACAATACCTTAACTTCAGGATTTTCATGTGATTTTCTATATTTAGCTTTTTTATCAGCTTGGTATAGAGCTTTTGCTCTTAAACCTAATACATCAATTTGACTTTTCTTAAACTCATTAACTATTGGCTGACCGCCACCATTAATGCAGCCTCCAGGGCAAGTCATAATTTCAATAAAGCTATATGGTGAAGTTCCAGCTTTAATTTCATCTAAAAGTTTAGATGCATTAGCTAACCCTTGAGATATAGCAATTTTATGCTTTTTACCTTTTATCTCAATTTCTGCCTCTTTAATTCCTTTTGAGCCTCTTAAATTTTTAAATTCTACTTCTTTTATTTCAATACCATCTAAAAGATATGACACACTTCTAAGAGCTGCCTCCATTACTCCACCTGTTGTGCCAAATATATGACCTGCACCTGTTGCAATACCAAGTGGTGCATCATATTCTTCATCTTCAAGTGAAGCCAAATCAATATTTGCTTCTTTTAACATTCTAGCCATTTCCCTTGTAGTAACTACACAGTCAACTGCTTGAAGTCCTCCCTCAAGTTTTAATTCATCTCTAACTATTTCAGCTTTTTTTGCAGAACAAGGCATAAGTGCTACTGAATATATATCTTTAGGATCAATTTTCTCTTTTTTTGCATAATATGTTTTTATAAGTGTTCCAAGTATTTCCATAGGTGATTTAGTTGTAGATAAGTGTTCCAAAGATTCAGGATAAAACTTCTCAGCAAAAGTTATCCAACCACTACTACAAGATGTAATCATCGGTAAATTTCTATTTTCACTAAGCCTTTCTATAAACTCTGTTGCCTCTTCCATAATTGTAACATCAGCACCTAAATCTGTATCAAAAACCTTATCAAAGCCAAGTTTTCTTAATGCAGCTACCATTTTACCTTGTACTAAAGTTCCAATAGGAAGTCCAAATTCTTCACCAATTGTTGCACGAACAGCAGGAGCTGTTTGTATAACAACATGCTTTTTAGGATCGGCTAAAGCCTCTTTTAGCTCCTTAATATTGCTCTTTTCTGTTAATGCTCCAACTGGGCAATTTATTACACATTGTCCACAACCAACACAAGTTGACTGTCTTATTCCCATATTAAGCGCAACACCAATTTTAGAATTAAAGCCTCTATTTAATGTATTAATTGCTGCAACACCTTGTACTTTTTTGCAGACATTAACACATCTTCTACAAAGTATACATTTTGCAGTATTTCTAACAATGCAATCTGAAGAATCATCAAAATCTGATTTTGGCATTTCTCCTTCATATTCTAAATCTTCTATTCCAAATCTACGACTTAAATCTTGAAGTCTACAATTTGTACTTCTTACACAAGTAAGACACTTCTTTTCATGACTTGAAAGTAATAACTCAAGTATTGTTCTTTTTGTATCAAGTAGCTCTTTAGTATTTGTTCTAACAACCATTCCGTCTTCTGCTGGATAAACACAAGACGCTTTGAAGCCCTTAACTCCTTCAATTTCTACAAGACACATTCTACAATTTCCAACTTCATTTATTTCTTTTAAATAACAAAGTGTTGGAATATCTATATTTATTTTTCTTGCAGCCTCTAAAACTGTAGTACCTTTTTCAACTGTAACTTCCTTACCATCAATGGTTAAGGTTATCATTTCTTTTTTCATAAAATACCTCCAAAGATTATTTACTTATTGCCTTAAATGGGCATTTTGTAATACATATTCCACATTTAATACATTTATCTTGATTTATTTTAAATGGTCCTTTTCTAACCTCACCATCTATTGCACCAACTGGACAATTTTTTGCACATATTCCACATTGTTTACACTTTTCAGGGTCAATATGTACTTGTGTCAAAGCCTTACATTCACCAGCAGGACATCTTTTTTCTTTTATATGAGCCTCATACTCATCTCTAAAATATTTTATTGTACTAAGAACTGGGTTTGGTGCTGTTTGCCCAAGTCCACAAAGTGATGCTTTTTTTATATTTTCGGCAAGTCTTTCAAGTTTTTCAATATCTCCTTCTTTTCCTTTGCCCTCTGTAATTCTTGTAAGTATTTCAAGCATTCTTTTTGTTCCTATTCTACATGGTGGACATTTTCCACATGACTCATCTACTGTAAATTCTAAGAAGAATTTTGCAAGATTTACCATACATTTACTCTCATCCATTACGATTAAGCCACCTGAACCCATCATTGAACCGATTTCAGAAAGTGATTCATAATCAATAGGAGTATCTAAATATTTTGCAGGGATACAACCTCCACTAGGACCTCCTGTTTGAGCAGCTTTAAATCTCTTTCCGCCGGGTACTCCGCCACCAATATCATATACTATTTCTCTTAAAGTAGTACCCATAGGTACTTCTACAAGTCCTACATTATTTATATTTCCACCTAATGCAAATACTTTAGTTCCTTTTGAATTTTTTGTACCAATTGATTGATACCATTTTCCACCATTAAGTATTATTTTTGGTACATTTGCATAAGTTTCAACATTATTTAATAATGTTGGTCTTTCAAATAGACCCTTAACAGCTGGGAATGGTGGTCTTGGTCTTGGCTCTCCTCTTTTTCCCTCAATTGAATTCATAAGTGCAGTTTCTTCACCACATACAAATGCACCTGCTCCAAGTCTTAATTCAAGTTCAAAATTTAGGCCTTTACCAAATATATTTTTTCCAAGCAAACCTTTTTCTTTTGCTTGTTTTATTGCAATTGTTAATCTTTCAACTGCAATAGGATATTCTGCACGGACATATATATATCCTTGTTCTGCTCCAACTGCATATGCTGCAATTGCCATTGCCTCTATAACTGAATGAGGATCTCCCTCTAAAATACTTCTATCCATGAAAGCTCCTGGATCACCCTCATCAGCATTACAACATACATATTTTTCTTTATTTTCAGAGTTTTTTGTAAATAGCCATTTTTTACCTGTAGGGAACCCTGCTCCGCCTCTACCTCTTAGACCAGATAAACTAATTTCTTCAATTACTTCATCCCTTGACATATTCAAGGCTTTGTATAATGCTTGATAGCCATCTACTGCGATATATTCCTCTATTTTTTCAGGGTTAATAGTTCCACAGTTTTTTAATGCTATTCTTTTCTGTTTGTTATAAAAGTTTAATTCATGCCACTTTTTTACTAGTTTATCTTGTTCTTTTGCAAGTAGTCTTTCAAGTGGCTTTTTATCAATTACTGATTTTACAATATCAGCAGCATCGTCTGGTTTTACCATTTCATAAAATATTTCATCAGGGTCAATTACAACAATTGGTCCTTTAGCACAAAAGCCAAAACATCCTGTTTTTTCTACTAATATATCAGCCTTATTTGCAGCTTTTACTTCTTTTTTTAAGTTTGCAAGTAATACATCACTTTTTGAAGAAGTACAACCAGTACCAGAACATACCATTATTCTTTTTTTCTTTAATACATCACTATACTTTTCTTTTATTTTATTTAATTCTTTTATATCCATATAATCACCTACTTTTTACTATATTCTTCAACAAGTTCATCAACTTTTTTTACGTCCATTTTACCATAAACTTCTTTGTTAATTACGATTGCAGGTGCTAAGCCACAAGCTCCAATACATCTTACTGCTTCTAAAGAAAATTTTCCGTCTTTAGTTGTCTGCCCCTCTTCAATTTGTAGTTTTTCTTTAAACCTATTTAGCACTTTTTCAGAGCCTTTTACATAGCAAGCTGTACCCATACAAACTTGAATATTGTATTTTCCTTTTGGTTTAAGTGAAAATCTTGAATAAAAAGTTATTATGCCATAAATTTCAGACATAGGTATATCTAGTTCCTTTGATAGATATTTTTGTGCTGTAGTTGATATATATCCATATGTATCTTGTACTTCATGCAGTGCTCCTATTATACCACCTTTTACTCCTTTGTACTTTTTTGCAATGGTTTCAAGTTTACTATCAATTTTACATCCATCGCAACCCTCACAGTGTTTCATAAAACTCCTCCTTTTTATTTTATAATTTATATATTTTAATTATATTTTACACTATATATTTAATGATAGTTTATAACTAATTACTCTATTTGTGGGTGCTCTTCCTTTTTTTTACCATATCTTTCAGCATAATACTCATCTCTTTTTTTATCCAACTCTTTTTTTCTGTTTTCATTAAACTCAGCTATAAACTCAAGAATATTTTCTCTACCACAATATGATATTATTTCATCTAATTCTTCATTTTTAAGTCTTTTATTTAAAGCCTTTTTCTTATATTTTTCATCTATTCCAAATCTTTCAAATATGCTATTAATAAATAATTCTTCTGTGTTTTTATCCATTTCTATACATTTTTCGTCATCGGCCTTTTTAATTTCACTATAAAAATGTACACTAATAGGTATATTATATTTATCTGATAGATTAGAAATTGGTTTTTTCATTGAAGATTCCAAATCATATCCCCATTTTCCAACAGACTCTGTTATATATCCCATGCTTGAGAGTTTCAAATCTACAGCCGCTTTTTCATTACCTGAGAATAATGTAAGTTTCTTATATCTTCTTAGTTCTTCCATAACTTTAGGATCATCTTTTACTTTTATATACTCATCTACAGACATTAATACTTCAGCTCTTTCAGACAGTTTCATAGGGTTTTGTCTACTTATCTTAAAATATGTATCCGCCTCATTTACACTAAGAATATTGTCATCTTCAATATGTTCTTCTAAAGGTTCTATAAAAATATATGGATTGTCAGAAAAATTACCATATTCATGAGAAGAAACAAGACCATTTAAAGTGAAATGTTTTGTACTTCTAAAAATAGTTGAAACACTTTTATACTTTTCGCTTGTTGCCATAACTTCTTTATCAAACTTATCATTTAATTCTTCATCACCTTGAACAAATAACTTTCTCCAATCCTTGCCATATTTTTCTTCCATTTCAAGTTCACAGAGTCTATTTGTTAAAAAGTTTGGTATCAATACTCTGCTATTTAATTCATCCACAATTTCCATTTCTCGATTTTTTGTAAGATATTTTGTTGTTCTTACCATAGCAAAGTCTTTTGCATCCATCATTTCAGGCTCAATATTTCTTTTTTTATTTTCCATATCTTCATTATTTTGTTCAATTTTTTCTTCATCAGTAGCATCAATAAATGAAATGAAACTATCATCAAGTGAAACATCTATTCCGTATTCATGTAATTTTTTTATTTGATTTATTCTCTCAACAAATCCTTTTGAATTATCTGGCACGTTATTTTTTACAAATTCAAAAAAGTTTTCTTTAGGCTCATTTTTACCAGCTTCATTTTTAGTAAACATTTCATCTAGTGCTTGTTGTGCCCTTATAATTATATCTTGCTTTTTAGAATAATCTTCAGTTTCATTAAAAACTTTCAAAAAATACATTTTTAATACTTGTTTCATTAATTTTGAATAGTCATAAGGATATTCTAATTGCCCAAAATGTTTTTCTTTACCTATTTCACTTACAATAGAACTTACTTTTTTTAATTCATCAAGTTTTATATCAAAATCATCACGAAAATCTAATTTTTTCTTTTCTTGCAAATTATGTAAATATTTTTCATTAAAATTTAATACATATTTTTTTAACTCTTCGAACTGTTCAAGATAATTACAAATATCTTCATATTCAAATTTATCATAAAACGTTTCAATTGACTTACCTAAATAAGACAATCTAGTCATAAAATTAATTTTTCTTCTTTGCTTTATAGCATCAAGTATTTCTTGAGTATCAGAAAAGATCTCTTCTATAGTATCATATTCATCGCCATATTTTTTCCCATTACACACTAAAGGAATATTTTTTTGAGAAATAAATCCTTGAATATTATCTATGCTTTCTAACTTTCCCGTTTCTTTAAAGTTTTTTATATAACTATTTTTTAATTTTTTTAAATTTCTACCATTAAAAAAATTTGATATTTTATCTAACAACCCCATTTTCATCTGCCTCTTTTATATCTAATTAATTCTTTTTTTCTTAAGTCTAATATCATCGCCTACAAACTTACAAATTACAAAATTACCTATAAGTCTTGACATCACTCTTTCATCATATTGTTTGTATAACTCATTTAAAGTTAAATTTGTAGATATTACTATTTTTTTATTATTTAAAAGTCGTGTATTTATAATATTAAAAAGTTCTGTAAATTTATTATTGCTCATTGTTTCTGTCCCAAGGTCATCTATTATTAATAAATCAACATCAAAAATATCATTATACTGCTCTTTCTTTTTTCCCTCTTTATCATATGAATATTTATATTCAATAACTTTATCCATAAGTACTGGGGCTGTTTCGTACATGACAGTTTTTGCATTATCCATGACAAATTTTGCAATAGCATTTGAAAGAAATGTCTTTCCAAGTCCTGTATTTCCTATAAATAGCAAATTTTTTTGATTAGCATTATCTATATTTGAAGCAAATTCTTTGGAAATATTTTTTATATGTTCAATATTTTCTCTTGGTGACTTATCTATTCCATATCTTTGCTTATCGACTTTATTTGAATAAAAGCCTATATCAAAAGTTGAAAAGTTTTCTTCATCTAGTTTTGAAATATTAGATTTTTTATATGTTTCGTTTATAACAGCTTGTTTAAAGCAGTTACAATCACTAATTATATCTCCGTTTTTTACAGTTCCGCCTATCTTCACAAATTTTGCAATCAAACTTTGGCTTAAAATCATCCTTTGAATAACCAATCTTTTTTAATTCTATATCAAGTTTTTCATCTAAGGCTTTTAGTTTCATTGACATATTTTCACTTTCAACTTGCCTTGTAATTTCATCAGCATTTAATATATTTTTAGTAATCTTTAAGGCTAAAACATTCATTTCATCTTCTATTTTTTTTAACTGTGGGTTAGACGCATATATTTCTTCTTTTTTTCTATTTGCCTCATCTATTTTTCTTTGTCTTTTTAGGTCAAATTCTCTTTGAACTTTTCTATACACATCGATATTCAATATTTACACCACCATTCATACATTACATATTATCATAAAATGATTCTAAATCTGCATATTCTCTTTGTTCATAGCTTTGATATTTTGTCTTTGCAGTGTTTGTAGTTTTAGAATAATTATTTAAATTTGTTTCCTTACTTTTTTCTTCTTTTTCAATATCTTCTTTTGTTTTAAGCCCTTTTTTGTGCCAATTTGAAAGTATACCATTTACATAATTAAGTGTGGGGTTAGGTTTTGATACTGTTCTTTTTAATGCCTCTTCTATAACGGTAAAATCATATCCAAAATCTTTTATCCATGTGTCTATATATTGTTCCTCATATTTTGTAAAGTTTCTATTTAATCTAAGAGCCTTTGATATTTTCTGTTTGATTTTAACAATATTATCATAATTTTCTAAAAATTCTTCTAGTTCTTCAAATGTCTTTACTCCGCCTTTATACCAACTTTCTGCAACTGCATGAACATATTTTTTGTTTAACGCTTTTCTTTCCTGACAATAGTGAAATAATGCTATCATAACTTCTTCTGAAAAAGAATAATTTTCAAACATTGTGCTAATATCTGTATACCAACCAAGTGACATTATGCCTTGAAAATAGCTTTCATTAATTGCAGTAGCGGCTGCTATCCTTTTTCTTTCCTTTTCTGTTTGTACTTTACTTCTTTTTGGCTCTACTTTTGGTATATATGATTTATTAATTTCTACATCTTTTAAATCTACTATACTATATCCGGAAGAATTTTTAATTATTAATTCTTCTGTTTGAAGTCTTTCAATTGAAAAGGATACTTCTTGTGCTGATAAATTAAGTTTTTTTGCAAGTGTTTCTACATCTATTTCTGTTCCCATTTTTTCTAAAAACAAAATATATAGATAAACTTTAACATCAACATTTTCTAGTGTATTCATATAATTTAATATGAACAAATCAGGTACTTGTGTATCTCCAAGCTCTATCTTATTTTTCTTTGTAAATTTCATAAAAAACGCTCCTAAATATACATATAAATACTTCGCTTTTATTATATCATTACTTTTTTGTTTTTACAAGAAAAATGATATAAGTTGTAATTTTTAAAGCAATAACAAAGTTACTACTATAAAAAAATAACTTAAACCTAATTACATCTTTTAGATCTAAGTTATTGAATTATTTAATTCACAATTTCCCGACTTTATTTTATTGTTGATAAAAAAGCGAATTAATTAAAATTTAATGTGTATTATACATAATATTTGTTTAAAAATATAGTAACATTAATATTAATAATCTTCTAGCCTTAATATTGACGCCTTTCAGCATTTCCTAATTCTTTACAATTTGTATATTCTCCATTTGATATTTGATATGCGCCACCACTATAATTGGTAGAACTTATTATAGTCCCATAATTGGTACAATTATCTATAGTGATATTATCAACTCCACTATATGCTATACCACAAGCGTAGTAACTACTGCAAGTTAGATTTGCTTTATTTACACAATTTCTTATAATTGCGTCTCCGAAACAAACAAGCTATAACTGCATTTGCTGGTTCTGAAGAAGTTATTTCACAGCTTTCAATTACTAAATTTTCTATAGTTCCGTCTTGGACTAAGAACAGAGCACTATATTCCTCTGACATATTTAAATTTAGATTATATATTTTATGATTATTTCCGTTAAAACTACCGTTAAAATAAAATCTTGGAAAAAGACCTATAATTTCAAATTGCATGTTATTTAAATCTAAATCCGTAGTAAGTTCTAAATACTTATTCTCATAAGATACTCCACTTCTTACTTGTTCTGAAAGATATGCAAATTCTTCTGAACTTGATATTTTATATGGATTAGCTTGACTCCCGTCCCCACTTGCATATGAACTTGCAACCGTGCCATCCCAAGCATCCGCTAAATATACACTTCCATCATCTCTTACTTGTACACTTGCAACTTGTTCTTCAGTAAATCCTTGATCAATTAAACCCTCTTTTACATACTCACTTCTTCTCTTTGTTGTATCGTTTAATAAACTATCTGTTTTCCATTGTGCAGAAAGTACTGCTGCACTCTCTTTCAAAGTTGCCTCATTATGCACTTGGGTAGCCTCTTTAGCGCTTTCTATTGGCCTATTATTACCAACAGAAAGTATTACAGCGCTTGCTAGTATTATTATTACAGCTATTGTTATTATTAATACAATTAGGCTTATGCCTTTTTGGCTTTCTCTTATCCTCATTTTATTTTCCTCCTATATTTATTATTCACTATATCATAAAATTTATACATTGTTACTGGAAATTTTTTCCTATTATGTCAAATAAAATTTACATTAAAATATTATCCATACTCTAACACTGGCTTTATTATATTTTCTATTTCTTTCTTTACATCTTTTACATCTTTTACAACTTTTTCCTCTTTTATTTTACTACCGTTTTTATTTTTTAGCGTGTTGTATATATAGTGTTTTCATATATTTTTCCTTTTTTGCTTACATAGTTTTTAAGTATTCCTTTTTATTTTATACTTTTATTCTACTATATTTTTATTTTTTTTACAATACTTTTCTAAAAAAATATAGGGCAACCGCATAAAAAACATATAAAATTTTCATGACATACTTATGTTTTCCTGTGGATAAGTAATAGTATTTTT
>CANRQA010000052.1 GCA_947632635.1 uncultured Clostridia bacterium
TTCTTTTCATTTAGTATGGACATTTTCACTGAGAATTCAAAACAAAAAGTGGGACATTTTTACTGAGAATTCACAAAATATTAGAAAAATTTATACATAATATTTGTAAAGTTACTAAAAATATGTTATACTTATAATTATTGTATAGAATTTAATGTATAATAATAATTGGAGATGATAAATTTTGATACTATGTTCTGTATGCAAAAAAAATATGGCAGTCATATTTATAAACAAATTAGATAAGGATGGAAAGTCAACTGGAGAAACTACTGGTCTTTGCGTTGAATGTGCAAAAAAGCAAGGAATTGATCCTTTAGCAAATATAATGAAAGAAATGTCAAATCTATCAGAAGAAGATATTGAAGCTATGTCTTCTCAATTTGATACGATGCTTGGCGGTATAGATAATTTTAATAGCGATGATGACGACATTGATGATGATGAAAACTCGCATAAATTTAGTTTTCCTAACTTTTTTAGTAATCTAATACCAACTAAAAAATCAAAAGAGACTGAAAATGCTAATACTAATTCAAAAGATAATAAAAATACAAATGAGACAAAGAAAAAGAAAAATAGAAAAACAAAATATCTTGACACATTTGGTGAAAACTTAACTCAAAAAGCAAGAGAAAACAAGTTAGATGTTGTTATAGGTAGAGATATTGAACTTCAAAGAATGATACAAATTTTAAATCGTAGAAATAAAAATAACCCAGCACTAATTGGTGAGCCCGGAGTTGGTAAAACTGCTATTGTAAATGCACTTGCTATTGCTATTGCACAAGGTAACGTACCTAGTAAACTAATAAATAAAGAAGTGTATCTTGTTGATATGACTTCTCTTGTTGCAGGTACACAATTCAGAGGACAATTTGAAGCAAGAGTTAAAGGAATAATAGATGAATGTAGGTCACTTGGAAATATAATTCTTGCAATAGATGAAGTGCATAATATAGTAGGTGGCCTTGAACATGATAATTCAATGAATGCTGCAAATATGTTAAAACCTGCTCTTGCAAATGGAACTGTTCAATTAATAGGTGCAACTACACTTAAAGAATATAGAAAATATATTGAAAAAGATAGTGCATTAGAAAGAAGATTTCAGCCTGTTATGGTAGATGAGCCAAATGAAGAAGACTGTTTTAAAATATTAAAAGGTATTAAAAAATATTATGAAGACTACCACAAGGTAAAAATAACAGATGAAATACTACACTATGCGGTAAGTCTTTCAGATAAATATATACATGATAGATTTTTACCAGATAAAGCTATAGATTTACTAGATGAAGCATGTGCTAGAGTAAATTTAGATGATGTAAATTTAGCAAAAATTGAAAAATTACAACTAGAACTAGAAAAAATTACCGAAGAAAAAACTGAAGTTGAACAAAAAATAGAATTACAAGAAAATATTAATACACCCGATAATACTAATTCTAATAATGAAAATGAAATTTCAAATTATGAACTGGCTGCAAAATTAAAAGAACAAGAATGCAAAGTTCAAACTAAACTTGATGAACTTATTAAAAAAACAAAACCAAAAGAAGTTGAATTTGACGATCTTGCTCAAGTTGTTGAACTTTGGACTAAAATACCTGTTATGAGAATTAAAACTGCTGAAACTGAAAAATTACTTAACTTAAAAAATAGCTTAAGTAACAAAATAATTGGTCAAGATGAAGCAATTGAGGCAATATCAAACGCAATTCTTAGAAAACGTGCAAATATTAGAAATATAAATAGGCCTCCTTCATTTATCTTTGTTGGGCCTACTGGCGTTGGTAAAACAGCACTTGTTAAAGCTTTAGCTTATGAACTATTTGATAATGAAGAAGCTGTTATAAAACTTGACATGTCCGAATATATGGAGGCACATAGCACTTCAAAACTTATTGGCTCTCCTCCTGGATACGTTGGATATGATGAAGCAGGTCAATTAACAGAAAAAATTAGAAGAAACCCATACAGTATAGTACTATTTGACGAAATAGAAAAAGCACATCAAAGTGTATATAACATACTTTTGCAAATATTAGATGACGGAAAATTAACAGACTCTCAAGGTAAAACAGTTTCATTTAAACACACTATTATAGTACTTACATCAAATCTTGGAACTAATTTTAAAAGTGATGGTTACGGTTTTTCAAATAATAAAATTGATGAACAATTACTCGAGAATAAAACACTAGATGCACTTAAAGAATTCTTTAGTCCTGAATTTTTAAATAGAATTGATGATGTAATAACATTTAAAAAACTATCTTATGATAATATTTTAGTTATAACTGATTTACTAATTAAAGAATTACAAAAAGAAACTAAAGAAAAGAAAATAATATTTACATATAGTAAAGATGTTATAGATTTTATTGCAAAAAAAGGATATAACGAAAAATTTGGCGCAAGACCTTTAAGACGCGCTATCCAAAAATATATAGAAGATCCTTTAGCTATTCAATTTATCAAGGGAAATATAAAAGAGAATGAAAAATTAACTCTAGAAGTAGTAGATAACACTATTACAATAAACAAATAATACTAAAAAAGAGAGAAGTTTCAATTAATAACTTCCCTCTTTTTTTATATTACATAGACGCTTCAAATATAAGTGAAATAGATGTCAAAAATTTATCTACGGTAATACCAGTACCCTCAAGTATTAACTTAATATCAGCATCCTGTATAATAGTTTTAGTTTTACCAAGTATAACGTTTAGAATTTCTGATTGATTTTTAGGTACTATTTTTCGATTTTTTTGGAACAAAAGTACTTCATTTTTTTCTGTAACAAGTAACGTACAATATGCATTAAAATCTTGTAATACTGCTTCGGGCAAGATTTCATCAGCATATAATTTAGCAAGAATTTGCTCTTTTATAGAACGTTCAATATACAAATAATAATTAGCATTTGTAAAAACGTCTTTAATAGGTTTGGGGTTTACGAAAAAATATTTATCCATGAAGCTCTTCCTTTCTTAAGCACAAATACTTATACGTTTTTGATATATTTCAAATTTATGGTTTGTCCTCATATATAAATAATATGCAAAATCCCTAGAAAATTTTTCAATCTGAATACCTATGTTTTGAATTGGTATCCTAATGAAATCAAAATAATATGCAAATAAAGTAGGTAAATCTTTTAAAGTAAATTTTATAATTCCAGACTTATCATCATTTCTTACTACCAATTCATTATTAAAAAATTTTATACGTATCCTACCAAACATAATCTTTTCTTTTAACTTAATAATTGCCAAATTTAATTTATCAAAGTCATGCCGTAAAATCTTCTCACGGAAAACAATATCATGTTTCATTTCTTTTAAATTTTTCACAAAACATTACCTCCAAAAATTTATTTATAACGTATTTCTACATTATATAACGCTTTAACAATTGTTTTCGCTTCTTTCATGTTATGTAAAACATTTTATCATAATACCCTATAAATGTCAAGTACAAATTAACCATAAGATATAAAATTATGATTAATTTGGTTATATTTTTAATAAATAATATTTAATTTTTCATTTTTTCTTTTTTATTTTCTCGTATTATATCGGTAGCCGTACCATATGTATAAAAACTTCCTATTACAAAATATATATTATCATTATTACTTGCCATTGACCACTCTATAGTCTCGTTTAAACTCTTCTTATATATTTTATCAGTGCTAACAAATTGCTTCATACATTCATATAGTTCATCACTTGATGCATATATTTCAGGGTCATTTCCTGAAGTTACAACAAATATAGCCTCTTTATCTTCAGCAATTAATTTTAGCATTTTTTTATAATCTTTTCTCTTTAATATGGAAATGATATAAACTCTTTTCATATTTTCATAATACATTTTTACCATATCTTGAAAATTTTTTATCGCAGGTTCATTATGTGCACCATCATAGATGATTATGGGTTTATCATTTAACTTTTCCATTCTACCTTTATGAACGACTGTCTTTAAGCCATTTCTAATACTTTTTTCATCAACATGATACCCTAATTCATTTAATATATTAAATACTTCTACACATAAACTTGCATTATGAATTTGAACTTTTCCTTTTAAATTTATAATTATAGAGTTAAATTCTTTATAATCAAATTGTTGAAAATCATTATCAAATGAATAATTTTTTATATCTTCGTTTCTAATAATATGTAAAGTATTATTTTTCTTTTTACACTCAGTAATAAATACATTATCAATATTTGTTTGCTGACTAAATATTACTGTATGAGAATTAGGTTTTATAATACCTGCTTTTTGATATGCAATTTCCTCTAATGTATTTCCAAGTATATGCATATGATCATATCCAATTGATGTAATAACGCTCACAAGAGGCTTAGCTATAATGTTTGTGCAGTCATATACTCCACCAAGTCCTGTTTCTAATACAATAAAATCACATTTTTTTTGTTCAAAATACAAAAAAGCCATTGTGGTTTCCAATTCAAAAAAAGTAATAGGTACATCACTTGTGGAATTATATTTTTTTATTATAGGATCTATCTTTTTTATTAAAATTTCTAATTCAGCATTACTTATGTTATTATTATTTACACTTATTCTTTCATTGTAATGTATTAAATGAGGACTAATGAATTTTCCAACTGTATATCCCTCATATATTAATACATTTGAAATCATTTCTGCTACACTGCCTTTTCCGTTTGTACCTGCTATATGAATTACTTGTGGTCTATTTTCTGGATGGTTAAATTCATTCATTAAAAATTTCATTGCTTTTAAACTTGGGTCTTTTGTTCCTCTAAAAAAATTTGATAAATATTTTTCTATATCCATACTTTATCACCTATTTTATACTCTACTTCATAATTAATATTTTATTTAATCTTTTTGATATAATAAATGTTATGTAATATATTTTATTATAGCAGCAACGTAAATGTCAAGCAAATTATATAATAAATAGCTTATTTTTCTTATTTTTACTAATATGTGGCAATTAATAAAAGAAAATATATAACAAATAATAACATATAAACTTTATATATATTATATAGCAAAAGTACCAACTTACATAATGTAAATTGGTACTTTAACTATAACTACTTAGACTTTTTAATATTTATTGTATATGCGTAACACTCATTTGGTGAAAAACCTACATCTCCAGTATTAAAAGCTAAATACTCATTTTGAGCTCTAAAAGATATTGTAATATATATATAATAGCCATCAAGATTAAAATTAGAAATAATATAATCTTTAATTTTTTCAACTAATTTGAGATGAAAATTATCACTCCAATATTTGCTATAATAATTAATTACATATTTATAACAATCCGCTGTTATCTCATTTTCTTTAGATTCTTCAAACTTTTCTTTTGCCCGCTCTAATGCTTTTTCAAATTCTTTAAAAATTATTGTTACCTTTTCTGTGTCTTTTTTAGAAATTTTATCTTCTAAAATATTAAAATCTTTAATACCCGTACTTTCGTTAAACTCACGTGGTACATGACCTATAAAGAAAAGATAGTTTACTTTTCTTGCTATAAATTCTTTAGATCTTTCAATTTTCTCAATTTCTAAAGTATCAACAAATTTAGAACTTTCAACACCTGTAACTTTATCCAAAATTTTTGTGCCATTTGTGTTGTAAAGATTTAATGTACTAGGATCTTTTAAATCAGGTGTAGCATAATATATTGGATAGCAATAACCTATTTCATAAATATATATATCATAAACTGGTTTATTTATATCATAATTAAGGTTAACAATTTTTGCTATAACATATCTGTATTTATCTTTGTATATGAGGGGAGTCTCAATCTTATCAAAAATAATCACATTGCCAAAAATATCACGCAAATATTCAATTCTATCACTTTCATTATCTAAAAATATTAAAGTTTTTCTAGCTACCTTATCTTTAGAAGTAAGTTCAAGAGTTTTTTTATTAGCATTATAACATTTTTCAATACTCCATCTTCCGTTATTTGGAAGTTCTATATCTTCAAGTGTTTTTAAAGATATTAGCCTATCCGTTTTGTTTTGTTCAGATGTTTTAAAAACTCCATAATCTCCGATTATAAAATCAAGATAATAGCCAGTGGGGACCCGCAAATAGTTCTTTCCGTTTGTCATAATACATTCTCCTTTTTAATTTTTTTGTTTTTACATTAGTATATACATAAAAATAAACTTTGGAGAAATTATATCACACCATTTTAAATATGTCAACTTTCAATATCTTCAATAAACAAATTTAATTCTTCTTTAGAATTAATTTCAATTCCTAAATTTAACTCCTCAACAAGTTCAGGACGTATAAGTTCTTGTGCTATATCTATAGTTTTATACACAGTACTAACACTTTCATTTACAACAGAATATATAACTATAACACCATTTTCTAATTTTACATTAAAATGATTTGGGCAGTTTTGGTCAAGTTCCCTATAAAAAACAAGTCTTTCTTTTGTTTTTTCTTTTACTTCATATTCTTTTGAACTTGCACTTTGCTTTGATTTTTCTATTTCAAGTAATTCATCGACATTTGTATCATATACGGTTTCACTTTTAGTAATAGTTTCATTACATAAAGTATAATAATCTTCATACACAAGTTCTATATCATACTTTTTTGAAGTAGTTGTATCATTATATATATCAACATCTTCCTCTTTTTTTATTACTGCTTCTGCAGGATTTGCCACATTTTTTTTAGATTCAAGTCCAAATCCTATATATATTCCAAACATTAAAAGTACAGCAAAAATAGCAATTACAAATATTCTATATTTTTTATAATCTATCATTATTTCTCACCTACTCTTATACTTTGCAATTATTATAATTTTATACAAAATTTGGTAAAATTAATTAATTTAATTTGTATTTTATAGCACCAGTTTTTTCAGTTATATTTATTTTAATACCATATTTTTCAAGTCTTTCTAATACTTCTTTATCTGGGTGACCATATACCTTTTTACTTGCAGATATTATCCCCTCTTTAACCTTTATATAATCTAAAAATTCTAAAGATGTTGAAGAATTTGAGCCATGATGTCCAACTTGAAATACATTTAAATTTTTAAGTTTTAAATAAATATCAGTTTTAAGTTTTGTATCTTTCATATTTTCTATTCTTGATATTAAATATTTTTCACTTTCACAAGTTGCATCTCCCATAAATAAAAAGTTATTGTTGTTTATAGACACAAGTATTATTTGAGAATTTGCATTTGCTATATCACTTGCATTTATGCAAACATTACTTGGTGGAGACAAAATATATATTTTTATTTTATCAAAATTAAAAGTATCAAAAATATCTGTTTGAATAGTAGATATGTTAAAAACATCTATAAATTCTTTTAACTTAGTATATTCATAGCTTTCCTCTTTTGGTACTGAATAAACAATATTTTCAACTTTTACACTTTTGCAAATTTCAAAAATTCCATTAATATGATCTTCATGCATATGAGTTAAAAAGCACATATCTATTTTAGAAATACATTTTGCTTTTAAAAAGTTTAATAATATATTAGAGGCTTCTTTTTCTACTGTTGAGCCCATATCTATAACTATTGTCTTTTGATTATATCTAATTAATGCCATATTCCCTTGCCCTACATTAAAAAAATACATATAATTTTCAAAGTATTTTATATATATAACGTTAAAGGTAACGATGCATATATATAATATTAAAATTAAATATATAGCGTTTTTCATTATAACTAAATGTGATTTTTTAAAATATAATATAAATTTTTTTCTATAACGAAATAAAAATAATATAACATAATAGATAAAGATATAAATAATAGATATTTTAGGGATCTTAATAACTAGGAAATTTATTTTATCAAGAAACTCTATTAAATTAATTGTTACATTTAAAATTAAATATTCTGCGTTATATAACAAATCTACAATAAATGGAACAAATGTAAAAAATATACAGGAAAACCCAACTATTCCATGAATAAGTAACAGTGGATAAATTAAAAGATTTGACAAAAATAAATTTAGGCTAAATTTTCCAAAATAATATATAGTAATTGGAAGTGTTGCAATTTGCACGGAAATAGAAAAACTTAATATATTACATATCTTATTTAATATGATATATATAATTTGTTTTAATTTACTTGCAGAAGAAAAAATATATGGAATTTTTAAAATTTTTCTTAAATGTACATCAAAAAAACTTGTTATTTCATTATTATATATTAATATACCAAGTATTGAAAAATATGAAAGAATTGCTCCAACATTAAATATAACATATGGATTATATATAACTAGTATATAAAAGGAAAATATAACTTTAGTATATTTTTTTAATTTAATATTTGCTAAATTTGCAAAAATTCCAATTATACTCATAATACAAGCTCTAAAAAGTGATGCTTTAAAGCCACACATAAACAAATATATAACAATTATATAAGTTAAAAAAAATGATTTTTTCTTGCTATTAGCTTTTAAAAATATTGTAAAAAGAAGTATAATATATGAAATATTTGCTCCTGATACTGATATAATGTGAGAAAGCCCAATATTTTGCAAACTTTGGTTAATATTTTCATCTAAGTCCATATCATCTGAAAATATCATAGATTTATACAAGCCTCTTTCTTTTTCTTTAAGAGTTGTATCTATTTTTAAATATATTTTTTCCTTAATATAATTTGCAAATCTAATTATATAATTTCCATACTTTTCTCCTACTTTTTTTAATGATGATGTTGTTATAACCCCACAAATATTATTTGAGTTTAAATAGTTTTTGTAATTAAATTCATATGGATTATTTTTTAGTGTTGGAATAGTAATTTTCCCTCTAAAAGTAACCTTATCACCATATTTAAAATTAGAGTATGTTTCATTTATATTTTCTTCTTTTTTATCGTTTTTTTCATATTTGTCAGTTAAATATATATTTAACAAAAAGTTATTTTTATCATATCTTACTAAATATGAAATCTTATCTTCATCTACTTTTTCTAAACTAATTATTACTGCCTCTTTTTTTTCATTTACCTCTTCACTTTTATATTTTATTTCATAGATATATATACTTTGAATAATTCTAAATATACAAATTATACCAAGTATAATTATAATCTTTCTTTTATGCTTTAAAATACCATTTATTAAATTTTCCATTATTTAATTTTAACATATTAATTAATAGATATAAACAAATTTTAACTCTAGTTTTTATTCTAATTTTGTCGAAGAAAAATTTTAACCAACTAAAGTAAAAATCATATACTATTTATATAAAGGTGGTGAGTGATATAACTATTAGTTTATGTATGAT
The DNA here is from genome assembly GCA_947632635.1 of uncultured Clostridia bacterium. Classification (GTDB taxonomy): domain Bacteria; phylum Bacillota; class Clostridia; order TANB77; family CAG-465; genus CAG-465. The sequence goes on from CANRQA010000052.1 coordinate 9,349, forward strand.
CGTTAAAAATGAACAAGATGTACTTGCAAGATGCTTGGAAAGCGCAAAAAATCTTGTAGATGAGATTATAATTGTAGATACTGGTTCAACTGATAAAACAAAAGAAATAGCTTATTTATATACAGATAAAGTATATGACTTTAAATGGGTAAATGACTTTTCTAAAGCAAGAAATTTCTCATTTTCTAAAGCCACAAAAGACTATATTATGTGGTTAGATGCAGATGATGTTATTACAAAGTCTGAACAAAAGAAATTTATTGAGTTAAAAAATTCTCTACCAAATGATGTTGATATGATAGTGCTAAAATATAACGTAGGATTTGATGAAAATGACAATGTAACACTTTCATATTATCGTGAAAGAATTATAAAAAATGATAAAAAGGCTGTTTGGGAAGGGCAAATTCATGAAGTAATTGCTCCACATGGTAAAATACTACATAAAGACATTTATATAGAACATAGGAAATTACATCAGTCTGACCCTAAAAGAAATATTAATATTTTTTTAGATATGAAATTAAATGGTATAAAGTTTACCCCACGTGAACAGTTTTACTTTGCTCGTGAACTTTATTATAACAAATTATACAATGAGGCGATTATGGAATTTAATAATTTTTTAGATAACAAAGATGGTTGGATTGAAAACAAAATTAACGCTTGTATTGACCTTGCCGAATGCTATACACTAATTGGGAAAAAAGAAAAATCTTTTTTAACTCTTTTACGAAGTTTTGAATTTGACACTCCTCGTGCCGAAATTTGTTCTCTTATTGGTAACTATTTTTTTAATAATGAAAATTACAAAAGTGCAATATACTGGTATAATCTTGCTACACAAATAAAACCAGATATAACAAAAGGTGGTTTTTGCTTAATTGATTATTATAAATTTATTCCATATATGCAACTTTCCTTATGCTATTACAGGCTTGGAGATATAAATAATGCAATAGAATTTAATGAAAAAGCAGGTAAAGTTAAGCCTACAAATTCCTCCTATTTATATAACAAGGACTTTTTTAATACTCTAACAAAAAATAATTAACAAATCTTGTCCTTCCCTCATAAACTATACTAGAGCATATGCTCATATAAAACTTTTCAAAGGAGGATTTTTAAATGAATAATTACGGAAGTTTTAAATCAAATGATGGTTGTTGTTCATATGATCCATGCTGTCCGTCAGTAATTTGCGCTACTGGACCTAGAGGACCTATGGGACCTACTGGACCACAAGGTGTTCAAGGTTTCCAAGGTGTTCAAGGACCTACTGGAGATACTGGACCTACAGGACCTACTGGTCCACAAGGTATCCAAGGTATCCAAGGTTTAGCTGGTACACCTGGTGCTACTGGACCAACAGGGGCTACAGGAGCTACTGGTGCTACTGGGCCTCAAGGACCTGCTGGTAGTACAATAGGTGTAACTGGACCTACTGGTCCTACAGGAGCCACTGGTGCAACAGGTGCAACTGGAGCTACAGGAGCTACTGGTACTGCTGGAACTGACGGA
>CANRQA010000053.1 GCA_947632635.1 uncultured Clostridia bacterium
ATGGTAGACAGCTTTAGCTGGACAGGACTTTCAGTCCGCAAAAAAGCTCTGTACTTTTAGTGCAGAGTGGTTGACAATTTTCTACATTTAAATATGCCCTATTTTATTTGAAAAAAGAATTTTAATATGTTACAATTTTTATGGTGATATATTGTGCGAAAAAAGGATAAAAAAAGGTTATATAAAATTTTAAGTTTGGTAGTTTTAGTTATATTAGCAATAATAGCTAGCTATTTTACAGATTTTAATAATAAATTTGATAATATAGAAAATAACGCATTAAAAAAAGAAGAAAACTTGACTTATGATACACAAGTAGATAATAAATTAGAAATTCATTTTGTTGATGTGGGACAAGCAGATGCTATAGTTATAAAACAAGAGGGACACTATATGGTAATTGATGCTGGAAAAAATGATACTAAAGATTTTTTTGTAGATTATTTAAAAAAACAAGGGATAGAAAAACTTGATTATGTTGTAGGCACACATGTACATGAAGACCATATAGGCGGAATGGCAGAGGTTATAAAAAATTTTGATATAGATAATATTTTATTTCCAAAGCAGACTTCAACAACTAAAACTTTTGAAAACTTTGTTAATGCTGTAAAAGAAAAAAATAAAAAATTATATGCTCCAACTTCTGGAGAGAGTTTTAAACTAGGAGATGCTACATTTGAAGTGTTAGCACCAAATAGTTCTAGTTATGATGACGCAAATAATTATTCTATTGTTATAAAACTAACATATGGTGAAACCAAATTTTTATTTACAGGGGATGCTGAAAAATTGTCAGAACAAGAAATATTAAATAAAGGATACGACTTAAAATGTAATGTGATAAAAGTGCCTCATCATGGCTCATCATCTTCTTTAAGTGAGGAATTTTTAGAACAAGTTTCACCTCAAATTGCAGTAATTAGCGTTGGAAAAGATAATAGTTATAATCATCCAAATAAAACTACAATGAAAAACTTAGAAAAAAGAAATATAACTGTGTATAGAACAGATGAAAGTGGAACAATTATTTTAAATAGTGACGGTAAAAATATAAGTGCAAATGTAAGCCCATGCAGTTATAATTATAGGAAATAAAGGAGGCAGAATATGGATAAAATATATGCAATAATTGATAGATTTGAGGGAAAATATGCAGTATGTGAATTAGAAACGTTAAAGTACAAAAATATATTAATAAGTGATTTACCAAAGGGAGCAAAAGAGGGCGATACATTATTAATTGAGGGTAAAAAAATAACTATTGATACGAGTAAAACAAACGAAAGAAAAAAGTATATAGATGAAATTACAAAAGATTTATGGATGTAAAAAAAATCACGGCTTTATTTAAAAGTCGTGATTTTTCTACTTAAAAGTTTAGGTCTATTATAATATCAAAAGTTAGCTCGCAATTATAAAACATATAAGGGTTCCATGGCTCCGTTACAGATGAATGGCGAGTTATTATATTTGCATTTGTTTTTACTTTTACATTTATGCCATAGCTATATTCTGCAGGAATTAGCTTTAAAAGTTCTATTTTTATTAGACTTTCAAGTGGAGTCCCATCAATTATTTTTGATACTCCTTCATCATATAATACACATACATGTGTAGTATATTTAAATGTGTAAGGAGGCAAAACATTAGAGTTAAGCTCAGACAACAAGAAAGATGTAAAAGAAGAAATTATATCATTTTTTTCACTTTCAAATACTTCCTTAACTATTTTATTTGCCATCTCTTCTCTTTTACGTTCTAATTCTTTTTGTCTTTTTTGGTTTTCTAATTCTCTTGCCTTTTTTTCTTCAGCTTCTTTTTTCAATTTTTCTAATTTCTGTTTTTCAATTTCAGCCCTCCTATTCTTAAATTCATTTAATGCTTTTTCGAGGTCTTTACTGTAGTTTTCCATTTTAAAACTTCCTTTCTTTTTTATATAAGTAATGTTTATTATGTATTTTTATTAGAGAAATTATTTTAAAATCTAATATATTTTAAGCTTTTATATCTATTGTAATATCAAAAGTTAATTTTACAGGAGAAAATATATTCTTAAGATGGCTGTTATAATGTTTTTCACATTTTTCAGATTTTTTACCTTTTACAGTTACACATAATTTATCAATATAAGCTTTAGGAAGTTTATCTAATAGTTTACTTGTTATTAACTCCTTAAGCATATCTTTTTCAAGCCCTAATTTAATTTCTTTGCTCATAGATTTTAAATAATAAATTTTGGTTATAGTATAAGTAAATGTATATGAGGGTAAAGTACCTTTTTTTACATTAAATAAGAAACTGCTTACAGTATTATTAATTAATTTCCTTTGATTTTCTTTAAATAATCTTTTTATTCTATTAATGGAATTTTTGTTTCGCCGTTCATATTCTTTTATTACATCCATTAACTCTTTTCGGATAAGTTGAGAATCTCTTGTCCTAAATAGTTGCATTGATGTTTCTAACTGTTGCATAATACTATCCATTTTAAAACTCCTTTACTATTTATTTAAATTGTAAATTAAAGATTAATAAGTGACATAAGTATAGCATAAAATTTAGATTATGTCAATAAATAACAAGTAACATTTTAAAAGATGTCGAATTTTGACATACGATTTTTCTTGACATTTAGGTATTCCGTAGATATAATGTAAATGTATTTTCATTAAAAATTTATTCAAAAATTCAAGTATAGTTCTATACAAAATTTCAGATTAATCAAAAAACAGATATAAAAGAATAGGAGGAATGGTAAAATTAGTAAAAAAAAGACATTAACTATTTGTATAATATTAGTTATAGCAATAATATTTTCGTTATTTTTGATATTTACAATTAGCAAAAATGAAAAAGTAATAGAAGGAAAAATAGATATTTTAAATACAAACGATACCTTAAACATAGGAGACGCATTAGATAATCAAAATAACGAAAAAATAAAAAGTGAAGAAATAAAACTAACTAAAGAGATAAAGAAAGAATTTACAGATTCTATAGTTGGATATCTTACAATAGAAAAAATTGGTATAAAAGAGCAAGTTGTAAAAGAGGGTGTTTCTTTAGATGTTATAAACTATAACATAGGACATTTTACAAACACAAGTATTTTTAATGGAAATATAGGACTTGCTGCACATAATGGTGGAGTTGAAAACGCTAGCTTTTTTAAAGATATTCATACTTTAGAACCTTTAGATAAAATCATATATGAAACAAAATATGGAAAAAAAACATATGAAGTAAAATCAAAAATTACAATAGATAGCTATGATTGGACATACTTAGGAAAAGAAGATAAAAATGTTTTAACATTAATTACTTGTATAACAGGAAAAAGAAATGAAAGACTGTGTGTTAGAGCAGAGGAAATAAAAAATAATATTTAAATTAAAGGAGTTGAAAAAAGTGAACAAAAAATATAAAATAATTGCAGTATTTATGCTTGTATGTACGTTATTAAATTTATTTAGTAATATATTTGCAGCATATGATAATAGTAATGTAGATTTAGGAAAACACAATATTTATTATAATAGAAATGAAAATAGATACATAAGCTATAATGGTATTTCACAAAGATTTTTTGATTATTATTATTTAGATAACAGTGGCGATAGATACCCCGCTTATTGTATAGATTTGGGGGATAAGGGTGCAGAATATGGAGAATATGAGGTAGATGTAGATAGTAAACTTGCAGATTCTATACTTAATCAAATTGTATTAAATGGCTATCCATATAAAACACATGAAGAACTTGGACTAGATAATAATGATGAAGCAAGATTTGCAACACAATTTGCTATATGGGTATATACTAATCCATTAGATTTAAATAAAATACAAGCTTTAAATGATGATGGAATAAAAGTAAAAGCTGCAATAGAAAAAATATATACAGATGGAACAACAAAACATATTAATGAAGATAATATTTTAAAAGTAAGAGAAGTAGAAAATGGTTTTAAACTTGATAATTTAGATGATAATTATTACAGTAAGGTATATAAATTAGAGTATAATGAAAATATAAAAAATATTAACTTAGAAGTAAAAGGAGTTACAAATTATATTATTACTGATGTAAATAATAAAAGACTAGAAAGTCTAAATGATATAAAAGAATTTAAAATACTTGTTCCAAGAAAAGATATAGTTGAGGATAAGAATATAACTATAAATTTTAAAACTGATGTAAAAGAAACAACAGTGTTATTCGGACTTGCACCAACAGAGCCTAAAAGGCAAAACGTGGTACTTGCATTAAAGCCTATTAAAACAAATGATTTACAAATTGAAACAAATCTAAAGTATCAAAAAACTACTTTAAAATTAAAAAAAGTAGATTTAGATGATAGTTCAGTTGTAATACCAAATGTTAAATTTAAGATATATGACTCAAAAACAAATAGCTTACTTGGTACATTTATTACAGATGAAAAAGGTGAAATAAATTTAGATATACAAAAAGATTTAGGAATTACTGGAGAAAATAGTGTAATAATTGAAGAAGTAGAAGTACCTGATGAATATTATATAGACGTAAATAGAAATAAAAAAGAATTAAAGTTTGAAATTGGAAAAGAAAATATTGTAGTTTTTGAAAATGAGAAAATAAAAGGAAGAATAAAAATAGTAAAACTTACAAAGGAATATAACAAACTTAGCGATTTACCTGAAAATTCATACCTTGAGGGCGTAGAGTTTAATATTTTAGATGAAAATGATAATATTATAGAAACACTTGTAACGAATAAAAATGGCGAGGCTGTTTCAAAAGAATTATTAAAAGGAAAGTATAAAGTAAAGGAAACAAAGACACAAGAGCATTATGTATTAGATGACGTTACTTATGAGGTAGAAATAAAAGAACATGGCAAAGAAGAAGTGCTAGAAGTATATAATGAAAATGTGACTTATTCAATTGAGCTTCCTAAAACGGGAATTTAAAAATATAGATGTTTAAAAGGACTTAAAAATAAGCTAAATGAAGAGGAAAGTGAACTTGTTAGTATTACCAACCAGTTGAAAAGAAGGTCATATTATGGAAAGTTAAGGATTACAGACGTAATCGTAGATTTGCACAGATATATGTGGTAGTAAAATATTGTGCTGACAATAGAGTAAAAAAATTGATAATATAATTTATAAAAAACTAGACAAAAGCAAATAAATATGATAATATATATAAAGATATTAGTTATTTGAAGTGGACAAATGTGCCATCCAGGCACCTATTGACAGGTCAAAAGAGATGTAGGAAGTGGCAGACCTACCAAATAACTAAATTACTAAAAGAGTCACATTAAGTTGTGGCTCTTAAATATTATTAAGTAGTTAAAATTTTCAAGAGATTAGATAGAATTTCTGGTCTCTTGTTTTCTTTCTATTTTCTTTTATTTATGCTAAAATAAAAAATATTGTTATGATATTAACGAAGCTTTGGAGAGAAGAATATGGAAATTTTAATTTGGTTTATTCAAAATATTTTTACACCTGTTATATTATCATTTGTAACAGTTATAATTACAATATATTTTACAAAAAGAAAGGAAAAGCCTGTAATTATTGAAGAAATTACAAAAACAAATAATACAAAAAAAGTTATTTTAAAAAAATCAAAATTAGCTTTAGATATGGAAGAAAAATTTGATAAATATTTAAAAGCTAAAGGATATAATAGTGCGATATATATTAACAATTTATTAAGTAAGTCATTGCAAGTGTTTAGAAGTAGAGAATATTTAGATGAGAAAATATATGTATATAATGAAAAAAATGAAATTTGCAAAATTGTTAAAGACTTAAGAAATGATACTAATTTTATTTGTTATTTAAAAAAATATGAGGCATATCTTGAAAATTCAAACTTTGAAGTTATGCTATTTAATATAGGTAAATCTAAAGCATATAATTTGAAAATAAAATGTGATGATGAACTTGTAATTTCAACAAAATATTTAGATGTTGATAGTAAAATAAAATTTAATTTAAACTTCTTTGATGAAAGAATTAGAGTTAATACTTTTGATTTTGGTGGAAATGAAAAATTTGAAGTAGGCTTTTCAAATTATCAAATTATAGAGTTTTATTTAGTTAGAAAAAGAAAATATAACAAAAAAGATGAAATAGTTTTTGAAATGTCGTATATTGACTCATATCAAAAAAAATACGATTATTATTGTTGTTTAAAAGTTAAATTAAAAAAACTAAAAAAATGATATACATATTAATAAAAAAAATACAAATAATAATTATATGATATATGTAATTGGTTTTTTAATAGGTACTTTAAATGGACTTTTTGCTTCAGGTGCAGGTCAATTTTTAGTTTTTTATTTGATTTTCATTTTAAAAAAAGAAACACATATAGCACGTGCCTTAAGTGTGTCAATACTTTCTATTTCTAGTATATTTGCAGTATTTGGATATAGTAATTTTGTACAGTTTAATATGATGAAAGTAATAACTGTAGTAATTGTTGCTATAATTTCTGGAATTATTGGTGCAAAGCTCATGAAAAAAATACCAGCAAATATTTTAAATTTGATTTCTGGAATATTAATTGTAGGACTTACAATTTATAAAATGATACAAGGAGGATAATAGATGTGGATAATGTTTATAACTATTGCACTAATTAGCGGGATAATTGCTGGTATGGGTGTTGGTGGTGGAAGTATATTTATCTTACTTTCTACTATATTTAATATATTTCAACATAAAGAGGCACAAGGTTATAATTTGATTATGTTTATAGTTGTTGGAATAAGTGCTACGATTTTTAATTTAAAAAATAAAAATATAGATAAAGATTTATTTAAAAAACTCATAATTCCAGTATGTCTTGGAAGTATTTTAGGTATTTTTTTAGTAAAGAAAATAGATGAAAACTTTTTAAGACAGATTTTCTATTATTTTATGCTATTTATAGGTGGATATGAAATAATTTCAAGTTTAAAAAAAATAGTTACTGCAAAAACTAATAATGGATGAAAGGAGTTGATTTTCATGAATTTTGTAAAAGGAGCTATGATTGGTATTGTTGCAGGTACGATTGTAGGTGTTATGAATAGTGATAGTATTATGAAAATGTTTAATAAAAGTACAAAAGAAGTAAAGAAAATGGCTAAAAGATATGGTATGTAGATAGATAAAAAAGATAGGAATTCAAAATTAATCGAATTCCTATCTATATAATTATTTTTTATTAAATTACATCAATCTTTTTGTCATTTCTCCGTATTTTCTAATATAATATTTTTTACCGCCATTAAATATATAACCTATATAATCACCTATAGCTTCGTCTTTATTATATAAATAAATATTGTTGTACCAGCCTTTAAGTAAAAGGTTACCATTAATATCTATTATATTATATTTATTTTGTGAATTTTTAACTTTTATAAACCCTAAACCATTTTTAAAACTTCCATAAGAAATAATATCCATATCACATGAAAGTAAAGGTTCTTCATTAGGGCTAATACGGTAATATAACTTATGATTATTTTCTAGCGTTGCAAAGGAGGAAACAATATTTTTGTTATTCCATATGGGATTATGAAAAGTATCAATATACCGAAATTTTTGATATATTGTACGTTTTAAAAGATTTACTAAAGCCATATTCCCGTCATCAAGTAATACAATAGCAAATTCAAAGTAAGCGTCATATACATCAACAAATTTATTATTAGGAAATACAATATCGCCTTTAGAAGAAATAAAATTCCAGTTATTATCATCTAATTTTACAGTTGCAAAACCACTTTTTATAAAGTCATCTACATATTCAAACCATTTTTTAGGAGATAAAATTTCTCCATTAGTTGAAATAAAATTATATTTATCATTAGCGCCTTTAACTACTGCAAATCCTTGTTTAAAAGAATAAGCTCCCCTAAAAGGAGTTTGTGATAAAGGCTTAAATTCAGGATAAGTTAGATAGTTATAAAGATCATCTAATTGTTTTACCAAAAACAAAATTTTATCTTCAACTTTTAATAAATTAATTTCTTTAAACCAACCATTAGTAATCATATCAAGTTTAGAGTTGATAATACTTTTAAGTCCACTTTCAGTTGTTGCTACGTAAAAGGTTTGGTTAAGTCCAGTTGAATAAATTTTTTCAATAGAAACAATATCATTCGGTATTTGCATAATTATACTCTCCTTTATAATAAATTTAGTATAATTATAGCACGGGCTTTGCACTATGTCAACTTTACATATAAAAATCCGTCAAAAAAGTATGATGGAGAATTTTTTTCCAAACGCAACAAAAACTCTCTAAATTTATATGCAATTAAAGTGCAATTAAAATCCTATCAAAAACTCTTGCTTTTTTTAAGAATTTATAGTAATATAAGTTTATAGGTAAATAATATATAGTGAGGTGCTATATGGAAGAATTTGAAGATTTATTAGATGTAGATATGGAAAATATTGCATCAGATTTAATGGATATAAAAGAAAAAGCAAGAGTGGATTTAATAATATCAAAATTAAAGATGTATAGTAATAATATTCAAGAATTAACAAATTTATATACATCAGTATTAGAAGATGATAACGTTTCTTATTTATTACTAAAACTTAGTCAAAATCCAATATTTCAAAAACACTTTCCTGAATTTTATGTGAAAAATCAATATGGAGAAGATGTTATAAATTGCCAACAAAATTCATCATATCACAAATATGGTGTCTTTAAACATATTTTAACAACAATAGAATGTGTAGGAAATCCACAAATTCCAATTGGAAAATGGCAAAAGAAACTTTTAAAATGGACAATGTTTTTACATGATATAGGTAAACCATATGTAAAGGTTATATTAGAAGATGGAACAGATAGTTTTGTAAATCACGATGAAAAATCTGTAGAACTTGCAAAAGGAATATTAGATAGATTTTATTTCACAGAAGAAGAAAAAAGAATTATTTTAACCCTTATAAAATATCATGATAAATATTTAAACGAGGGCGAAATAACATATGATAACATGAAATTTTTATCCTCAGAACTTGATAATAGCAAAGAAATGTTCTATCTATTATTAGATGTAAAAGATTCAGATGCAAGAGCAAAAAATGTTGACGTATATAATAAATTTAAAATAGTAAAGAATAAATATCAGGAATTTATTAATACATATATAGACTATGAAAATAAAGCAGAACAAATTGATGGTAATGATGAAAATAAAGTGCAAAAGGAAACAGCTGTTTCAAAGGCAGAGCTTGATGCTTTAATAGAAGATGTTATGGATAAAAAGAGAATAAGAGCTTTATATCAACATATTATTGACATAGATAAGAAAAAAGTAATGGGATATGAAGTATTTTCAAAACTAGATGCCCAAAAAAATATTAAAGTTATAGATTTTTTAAACTATGCACTTGAAATAGGTAAAAACGATAAAATACAGCAAATGATGATGATAAATGCAATAGAAAAATTTGAATCTAATATGGGAAAAGAAGCAGATATATTATTTGTAAATTCTGATCTTACAAGTTACCAAAAATATATAAATAAACCACGCCTTTATGAAATGATGGAAAGAAATAAAATTGTACTTGAATTTCAAAATTACGAGAAAAAAGATTTAAATACTATTCAAGAAATGATATCAGCAATACACAAAAATAAAGGATATGTTGCACTTGACAATTTTGGTATAGGAACACTTACAATTGATGATATAAATTTATTAGATGTCGATTATATTGTACCAGATAGGTCACTTATTCAAAATATAGTAGAAGACACTGAAAAACAAAAATTTTTATCAAATTTAGTAACATATTCAATTTCAAAGGGATGTAAAGTAATAGCAATAGGAGTAGAAGATAAAACTATGCTTGATATGCTTGTAAGTCTTGGAGTAAAATATGTACAAGGATATTATTTTTCTAAACCTAATGACACATTAGAACCATTAAATACGAAACTTAAAGCCTTAATATCAAATAGCAATGATGAACAAATATAAAAAAATTTAAAAAACTTATGAAAAAATTCTTGACAACGGTATTTTTTAGTTGTATAATAACTCATGAACAAATGTTTGAAATAGGAGGAGATATAATGATATCTGAAGAAAGAAAAAAAGCATTAGACATAGCAATGGCACAAATTGAAAAGAATTTTGGAAAAGGTTCAGTAATGAAATTAGGGGAAATTGGAAAAATTAATGTAGACGCTATTCCAAGTGGAGCATTAAGTTTGGATATTGCTCTTGGAATAGGTGGTTTCCCTAGAGGAAGAATAATAGAAATTTTTGGACCAGAATCATCTGGTAAAACTACAGTTGCATTGCACGCAATAGCAGAGGCACAAAAACAAGGCGGTATAGCAGCATTTATTGATGCTGAACATGCTTTAGAC
>CANRQA010000054.1 GCA_947632635.1 uncultured Clostridia bacterium
TATAGGTTTATACTTTTCTATACCCGCTACTTTATATTCCAAATTAAAATCTGGATATTTTTGTTTATATGATTTCATAAACATCTCCACCGTTGGAGCTCCTATTGCGTATTCTGCTCCAACTCCCGTAGCAAACTCTTTCCATGCATATGTGTCTAATATATATGCCACTGATTTCATGTCTGGATTTGTACTTTGTTGATTACTTGATTTTAAATAAGAAAAATATTCTCTATTTAAATCTTGTAATCTATTATCTGTTATTGAGGCTGAACCCATATAATCCTCTAATATATTGGTAAAATATGCCCTATAGTCGTTATCACCCTTATTTGGTTTATGTTGAGTTACTTGTCCATCTTTTGTACTATTTGGTATACTTGAATATGGTATATAATCATCTGCTATTAAATATATATTACTTTCATCTGAGTAAAATATTTTCCAACTAACTCCACTTCCACTGTTTTCTTTATAGTCTACATATGCTCCATAATATTTTTGCGGATTACTTGCTATATCTATTGCTCCACCTTTTCTTCCTACTTTCCCCGTTACTTCACTTACTACTAAATCTTCTATTTCATCTTTTGTAAATCCTTGATCATGTAAGCCTTGTTTTACATAATCATTTCTTGAAAATGTTGTTTTTCCTAAACGTTTTTCTAATGTCCATTGTGTTGATAATGCTGTTGCATTTTCAATTAATACAGAACTATTGTGCAAATCTACAGCTTCTTGTGCACTATCTATTGGTCTATCATTTGCTACAGATAATATTACAGCTGTAGCAAGTATTATTATTACTGCTATTGTTACTATTAGTACTATCAAACTTATTCCTTTTTTATTATTTTTTATCATTTAATCAACCTCCTATGTTTATAATATATTATTATATAATAAGTTTTATATATTATTTCTATTTATCATATGTGCATAATATATTACATTTTTATTCTATCTTAATTATATATATTTCTTACTTTTATTAAAGTTTATTTTAATAAATTGAATATCTTTTTTCAATACTTTTTTAATTATTTTTTTTATATCCCACTGCTAAAAAATTATATAATACTTCCCAAGCCATAAATGCTGTTATTCCAGACAAATCATGTGGTGGACTTAATTCAACTAAATCAAAAGCAACAACATTTAATTTATTCATACTGCGTAGAACTTCTAACGCTTTTAATCCATTTATTCCGTTATATTTTGGAGTTCCTACTCCTTGACTATATTGTGCTTCTAAAGAGTCCATATCAAAAGTTACATAAATTGCATCATAGTCTTTAAACTTCTCATATATTAATTTTGACATTTCAGCTGATGTCATTTTATTAAATTCATTTGCTGTAACAATAGTTATCCCCTGTTCTTTTGCAAAATCATCCCATACTCTATTACAAATTCCTCTAAGTCCTATTGCCATCATATCATGTCCGTCAAGGTAGCCCTCTTTTATTAAATTAGTAAACTGATTACTGTGATTTATCCTAGAAAAATGTGGTGTGTCAGGTTCAGTATCATTATGTGCGTCAAATTGTATTAGTCCTAATTTTTTGTAATTTCCACCTTGCTTTACTCCTATAAATGAGCCATAAGTTATAGAGTGGTCGCCACCTAAAATTACAGGAAAATTTTTTTCTCTTATCTTACTTACGACCTCTGCTATTCTTGACTGAGTTTTTTCCATATCTCCATGTTCTATATTAATATCGCCTAAATCGCAGATATGTAAATTATTTGTTTTTACATAAACACGATTATCGTAGTCATAACACTCCATACCATCAATTTTTTTCCACATAGAACACTCTCTTATTTTTCTTGGTGCTTCATCTGCCCCACCTCTATATGTAAGTCCCATATCAAGCGGAACTCCTACAACAGAAACATCATAGTTTTGAATTTCATCAAGTGTAACATAATCACTTGCTACAAAAGTTGCAATTCCAGAATGTATCATATCATCATCATATTTCATATTACTTTATACCTCAACTTTACTTTTGTCATATTCTTCTAAATACATTTTAGCATATTCAACATCAGACTTACATGGGACATATTCATTTCCATATTTTTGACGTGTTTCATTTCCTTTACCTGTTACAAGTATTACTACTTTATCATATGCTTCATTAGAATAATTTATAGCACTTTTTATTGCCTCTCCTCTATCTTCAATTAATTCATAATTATCCAAATTTTGTGAAACATATTTTGCTATTTCATTTGATATATCAATGACAGGCTCATATCCAGGGTCTTCTGCCGTTAAATATACCTTGTCAGAATTTTTACCCGCAAGAAGTCCTAAATCTCTTCTTCTTATATATGCTTTTTTACCAGGACATCCAAATACAGTTATAATCTTTCTATCTGGATATTCACTTTTAGTAGACTCATATAACTTTTCAAAACTTAATTTGTTATGTGCATAGTCAACAAGCACTATTATTCTTTCATCTTTAGTATGATAAACTTCCATTCTACCGACTTGATCTAGCTTTTTTTAAGCCCATATATATATAATTTTCAGGAATTCCCATTCTTGCAGTAACACAAATTGCTGCAAGAGCATTCTCTACATTAAAAAGTCCTGGCATTGTAAGTATAAACTCTCTATCAAATTTACTAGTTTTAACATTAAATACTGTATTAAACCCTTCTTTTCGTATATTATATGCATATACATTTGCCTTTTCATTTTTAGTAGAAAATGTAATAACTTCTTTTGAATCGCATATTGCCCTCTCAAGAATTTTATCTTGACAAGCAGCATCCATATTTACACATGCTATATTGCATTTTTCAAATAATTTTAATTTAGAATCAAAATAATCATCAAAGTCTGGATGTTCAACTGGACTTATATGATCTTCTGATATATTTAAAAATACTCCATAGTCATAATTTAATGTATGCACACGACCTATTTTTAAAGCCTGAGATGATACTTCCATAACTAGATTTTCTATACCACTTTCTACGCTATTACTAAAATGTTTAAACATATCAAGGGACTCTGGAGTTGTAAGATGTGACTCAAACATTTCTACCCCATCATAAGTGTCTATTGATGAGATTATTGCAGTATCTTTTTTATTAAATTCTTTTGCATATTCATCAAGTATATATTTTATATAATAAGCAGTAGTTGATTTTCCTTTAGTTCCTGTTATTCCAATTAAGTTTAATTTATTTTCTGGGAAATTATAATACATATCACTAATTATACATAGTGCTTCAAATGCATTTTTAACTAATATACAAGGTATATCTACATTATATTTTTTTGTACTTACATACAAAAATGCACCATTATTTATAGCATCTATTAAATATTCTTCCTTAAAATTATCTCCAAATCCTTTACAAACAAAAAGTGTATTTTTTGTTACTTGTTTTGAGTCATAACTTACTACGTCTACTTTAGTTTCATATATAGCTTTACAATTTATTTCATCTACAAAATTTCCATATTCCTTTAATCTTTCAATATAATCCTTTACTGTATACTTTTCCATAACAATATACCACCTCAAAAAGTATTTTTTCTAACATTTAGATTATACAATATATACGTTATAAAAGCAAGAAAAAGTTACCAAAGATTTTTCTTTGATAACTTTTTTACGTAGTTTTTATATGAAAAAGTATTTCTTTTTATGTATAGGAATTGTTTTTATATTTAAAAATTATGAATTTAAAGTTATATAAAAATAACTTAATTTATTTTCTTCATAAATCACCTTCTTTTTTATATATTAAAATTAGTTAAAATCTATTTTTTGTGTACAGTAAGTATGTGTTTTCTAAGCTATCACCTCCTTAAGTACAATTTATTTTTATCTTTTTAATGTCAAGTTTTTTACTAATTTTTTTATTATTTATTATTTTCTATATATCCCCTCCTTTTTACACGCTTATTATATACTTTAATTGTGATAGTTATATGATAGCAATGTAAAATATATATGATTATATTATTCGTTCTTGTCGTTTTTTTCCTTTTTATCTTTTTTTAATTCATATATTATATCTGCACTATCTGCTACGCTATGTGAGTGTGTAACAATAATTACACATTTACCTTTATTCATAGATAAATCTTTAAAAATATCTATAATTTGTTTTTCTGTGTGAGAATCTAAATTCCCTGTA
Organism: uncultured Clostridia bacterium; assembly: GCA_947632635.1. Classification (GTDB taxonomy): domain Bacteria; phylum Bacillota; class Clostridia; order TANB77; family CAG-465; genus CAG-465. Next base: position 4,174 of record CANRQA010000054.1, read on the forward strand.
GGCTCATCTGCAAGTATTACATCTGGGTTATATGATATAGCTCTTGCAATTGCTACACGCTGTTGTTCTCCACCTGAAAGTTTTAATATACGTCTATTTGCTTTTTCTCTATCGATTCCAACACTTTCTAGTACTTTTAGAGCATATTCTCTTTTATTTTCTAATTTCATATTGGATATATCCATAGAAAGTTCAATATTTTCTACTGCGCTTAAGTGATAAAGTAAATTAAAACTTTGAAATACCACTCCTACATTTTTACTTCTATATTTATCTGCATCAATTTCTGCTATATCATGACTATTATATAAAATGCTACCGACTTGTTGGTCTTTCTAGCCCAGACATTAAAGATAAAAGTGTAGTCTTACCAGTACCAGACCTTCCTGTTATTACATAGAATTTTCCTTTTTCAAATTTATAGTTTATATTATTTAAAACAAATTTATCTGTTCCCTCATATTTATAACATAAGTCTTTTATTTCAAATACACTCATAGTATCCCCCTTTTTATGTTCTATTACTTAATATTTTAAGTGGTGTATATCTTGATATAAATATCATAGAAATAATACTACTAATTAGCGTTAAACCTATACCAATTAAGAATAATTCTCCTACTAATTTTATATCTATAATTGTATTTATCTTATCAACATATTTAATGTCTTTATTTGAAAATGTTTCAATTATATCATTTTCTTTTCCGCCCTCTACCAATGTCCATATTCATTTTGTCTGGCTTCATATTAAAGTTTTGATTAATTTCTTCTTTTTCAGATTCTGCACTTGCTATTTCATTTTCAAGCATTTTGTTTGCAATAGGTACGCTTAAAATAGCACCCAACGCGCCACCTATAATTAATACAATAAAAGTAATTACAAAAACTTCTATAACAAACTGCTCTAAAACTTTTTGCTTTTTCATTCCTATTGAACGAAGTACGCCAATTTCATACTTTCTATCACGTACATTTATCATGTTTATAACTATAAGTATTATTCCACCTACTAAAAGCACTATTATTAAAAAGGTAGTGGCAAATGTTGATAGATTTTTTATAGGTGAGATTTCTTTTTCTAACTCATCAATATTTGTTGTAACAGTATAATATGAACTTAAGCCCTTTGTCTTTAATTCTTCGCTAAACCTTTCTACTACATCTTTTGAAACCAAATTAAATGTTGCATTTGTTGTTATTTTTAACGCTGTCTCCGTATTTTTATTTGATGTTTCACATATTTTATTTAGTGTAATATAATTTGTAATTATTTTATTTGCTGCCTGTGAAAACATACTAAATTCTTCACTTTCAGTTGTATCGGAATATATTCCTACTACATTTAATGTATATAGCTCTGTTTCATTATTTGGATTTATTAATGTAATAGTGCTTCCTACTGTAATATTATTTGCTTGTGCTAATTCATCTGTTATAACGCAGGGCATATTTTCATCATTTATATCAAATATATTTCCCTCTGTTATTTTATATTTTGATTCTAAAAACTCGGTCATTGCCTCTACATTGCTATATCCAGTTATATTAAAATCTCCCTCAATTTTTCCTATGTTTTCTTGCATTTTGAAATTTCCCATTCTATCATTTTGTGGGGTATTTTCTTCTTCACTTGTTACTTTAGATATATTACTGCCATTTAAATTTGTTTCTAAAGTATAATTATAACTTGATACATATTCAGAATCTCCATAACTTTTTATCATATCCATATTAAGTTCTGGAATTTGAGCCATAAAATCTTGTACATTTTCTGCTTTTGTACCATTTCTCATATCATTTCTCATTGAGCCTCTATCAAGTGTTAGCCTTGCCTCTATTTTAGATGATGACTCATAACTTTCTATTAATTTATCTGCTGAATTTTTTATTGACAAAGCAATTGTTGCAGATACTGCAATTACAAATATTATAATTGCTATTAATATATTTCTTACCTTTCCTCTTACAATACTTTTAAATGCATTTTTTATAACATACATACTTTTTTCTCCTTTCAAACATCATTATTATACTTAAAGTTTGTGAAAAAAATATGTTTAAAAGCAAAAATTAAAGTGTATAAATATTGAAAAAACAGTAAAGCAAATCTTAAGCTCTACTGTTTATACTAAATTTTATTTTATTGCGAAATGATCTTGACTTACTTCTTCAAGTTCTACCTCTGTTTTTAAACAGACAACAGGTCTAAATCCATATTTACCTTCTTCAGAATAATTGTACGCACGAGAATTAAAACCAGCATATCTTATATTGCCATCGTTAGTTAATGCATTTAAATAACTTCCACTAAAATCGATACCTTCATTTATAGCATCACGATAAGCATTTGGAGAAGCCAACCACGTGCCTTCTGCTTTTTCAGTATTTTCTATAAAATATAACGGATCATATTTTCCGTCATCCGTACGTCCAATATAACCTGTAAAAGAAGTTCTGCCGGTAGAATCTTTACCAAATGTATAGCCTTTATCACTTGAAGATGCTGAAGAAGAATACAATGTATATGGCTCATTTTTGGAATATTTTTCATTCCACGACTTTATAACAAGCTCAACTGTAGGTCCTCCTATTGCAAAATCCGCATTTGTACCCTTAAAGTTTTTCCAAGCATCCTTATCCATCATATATGCTGTAGCACACATACTAGATGTTTGCAAACGTTGATTATTTTCTTTCAATGACTCAAACAAAATATAATTTAAATTTTGCAATCTTGTGTCAATTATACTTTCTGATCCAGAATAATCAGTTATTTCACTTGAAAAGTTTACTTTATAATTATTACTACCTTGTGTTGGCTTATGTGAAGTTACACTACCATTTTTTGTACTATATGGAATACTTGAGTACGGTATATAATCATCTGCAATTAAAAATATATTTTTTTTGTCAGAATATAATATTTTCCATTTAACGCCACTTGCACTACTTTCAGTATAATTATCCACATAATCTCCATAATACCAATTAGCCTCTCTTGCGACTTCTGGTGCTGAACCAACTATCTCGTTATCCAATGTTACTTTTCCTGTTTCTTCATCTACATGCACTCTGTCTCTATCGGTTGAATCAAAACCTTCATCTTTTAATCCATCATTTACATAGTCTGTCCTTGATTTTGTTGTTTTATCAAGTAATCTATCTGTTTCCCATTTTGCAGAAAGTATTGAAGCACTTTCTTTAAGTACTGAATCATTATGTTTAATTGTAGCATTTTTAGCACTATTTATTGTATTCATATTAACAGCTGAAACTATTACTATAGTTGCAAGTATTATTATAACTGCTATTGTAATTATTAGTACTATTAAACTTATGCCCATTTTTTTATTGTTTAAATTTTTCATATCAAACCTCCTGAAAAATTCCATCAATTATATTTCCTATAATAAGATAATACATACTTACATTATTATTTTAATATATATACTAAAAATATACAACATTTTATTATTTATTTTTATTTATTTTATTTTTTTATATTTCCTTTTAATTCTTTTTTATTTACTCTTTCTAAATCAAAATAAAAAGTTGCACCTTTACCTTCCACACTATCAACTCCATAATTTGATTTGTGTTTATCTAATATATTTTTTACAATAGAAAGTCCTAAACCTGTACCTGAAGTTGTCCTTTTAAATGTATCAGATGATTTATAATATCTATTCCATATATAAGGTAAATCTTCTTTTGAGATACCTACTCCATTATCACTTACAATAACTTTTACTTTTTTGTTAGTTGCAGTAATTTTAACATTAATATCACAATCTTTACCACTGTGATTTATAGCGTTTGTTATAAGGTTATGTATTACCTGTTCAATCTTTGTTTTATCAGCTAAAACATACAAATCATTTGGTATATCAAACTTTATTGTGCATTTGTCATTTTGCATTATTTCAAATTTTTTAGAAATAGTTTCCATTACTTCACTAATATTAAACACTTCTTTATTTAGAGTTGCAAGACCAGATTCTATTTTAGATAAATCCATCATATCAGTTACAAGCCTTGTTAATCTATCAGTTTCATCAATTATAACCTGCAAATGTTCTTCTCTTTTTTCCTTGTTATCCCCAGATAAATCTCTTATCATTTCAGAATATGCTTTTATCATGGTAAGTGGTGTTTTTAAATCATGTGATACATTTGCTATTAATTCTTTTCTTACCTTATCTGTTTTAGCAAGTTCTGCCGTTGCATAATTTAGTGTATCAGCTAGTTCGTCAATTTCTTTGTATCCAGCCTTTTCAAATTCTATATCATAGTTTCCCTGAGCTAGTTTATTTGCAGTCATTGTCATATTTTCAATAGGATGAGATATCCTACGTGATAAAAATATTGAAATAATTGATGATATAAGTAAGGCTATAATTGTCACATATACAAGCTGACTTTGAAGTACAGTTGTTGTTGCATCAATTGGGTCAATAGATGTAAGCATTACAAGGCAAGCGTTAGTATTTGGAATAACTTTACCATATACGTATATTTCGCTTTTAAACCTATCTAATCTTATTGTATAACTCAATTTTTTTGACGGACTTTCTAATACCTTTGCAACAATTCCAGTAGTATCAATATTTATCTGTCTAATTGGCATTTGCTGTGTAAGGCTTGTTGCTCCAGATGAGTATTTTATATTCCCTTCTAAATCAAATATAAATATAGCTGAGGCATTTTTATACGCAATACTATCCACACTATCTATATATTCTCCATCTACATATAGTCTTTCTACCTCTTCTGCAAGTCTTGTAATTTCTCTTTTTTTCATTGAGCTATAATAACTCTGTAAAAAAATAACCTGCATAAACCAAAGTATTATGAATATAACTATTGCAAATGATACAAAATATACCCAAAGCCTATATGTTAAAGTTTTGGTACTGTTATTCTTCAAATTTATACCCCATTCCTCTTACAGTTACTATTTTATCTCTATATTTTCCTAAACTATTTCTAAGCATTTTTATATGTGTATCTACTGTTCTATCTTCCCCATAGAAATCGTATCCCCATACTTCATTTAATATTTTTTCACGAGATAATGCTATATTCTTGTTTACGACTAGATACACTAGTAATTCATATTCTTTTGGTGTTAGTTCTATTTTCTCATTATCTATATATACTACTCTTCCAAGCATATCAATTTGCATATCTTCATATACATAATTATTCTCTTTTTTGGTTTTATCATTTGTTTTAGTACGTGAAAGTACAGCATTTATTCTTGCCATAAGTTCTTTTGGGCTAAATGGTTTTACAACGTAATCATCAATACCAAGTTCAAAGCCAAATAATTTATCATATTCTTCTCCTCTTGCAGATAGCATAATTACTGGTATATTTTTGGTTTTCCTTATTTCTTTTATTGTTGAGAAGCCGTCAAGTCTTGGCATCATTATATCCATTACTATTATATCAAAATCTTGTTCTTTACATATTTTTATAGCATCCATTCCGTCTATTGCATCTACTACTTCATAGCCCTCAAATGTTGCATATTCACGTATTACCTCTCTTATTTTCTCTTCATCATCGACTACTAATATTTTATACATTTTTTCACCTCATTTTTATACAAAAATTATATAGTATAATTGTGATAATTTAGTGATAGACATGAAACATTTACATAAATTTTATAATTTTATTTTAACACAATATCTTGTATATTGCAATAATTGTTTGACATACAAAGAAAAATATTGTGAATTCTCAGTAAAAATGTCCCACTTTTTGTTTTGAATTCTCAGTGAAAATGTCCATACTAAATGAAAAGAAT
>CANRQA010000055.1 GCA_947632635.1 uncultured Clostridia bacterium
TTTGCTATATTATATTTAAAACTTAATTTCAAACTATCACCTCTTTTCTTCTTTTATATTATAGCAAACATTTGTTCAAATGTAAAGGAAAAAGGTAATATTTTTTATATAAGTTTTCGACATTTTTCTACATTTAGCTGTATTTTATATATTTATATATTTTTAGAGTCTATATATTAGAAAACAATAATACACTTTTAACCGTTTTTATGTCTTTATTTTATGTATGCTAAATTTTTATCGAGTATAACTTTCCTGTTGTATAAAAAATTATCTCCCAAATTAATTTATTTTTTTAATAACTTTACATGGATTCCCGACAGCAACTACATTTGATGGAATATCTTTATTTACAATGCTACCTGCACCTATTACACAGTCATCTCCAATTGTTACTCCAGGCAAAACAATAACATTTCCACCAAACCATACATTACTTCCTACCTTAATTGGTTTTGCATATTCAAGTCCTTGATTTCTTCTTTTTGCATCTAGTGGATGTCCTGCTGTATAAAAAGCACAGTTTGGAGCAATAAATACATTATCCCCAAATTTAACCTTATTTCCATCAAGTATAATTAAGTTATGATTTGCATAAAAATTTTCACCTATTTCAATATTATAACCATAATCACACATAAAAGGCTGTTCAATTGTAAATACTTTACCTGTTTTTCCAAATAACTCTTTTATAATTTTTGCTTTTTCTTTATGATTTGATGGCTTTAACTGATTATAATTATAACATTTATCTTTTGCTATATATCTTTCTTTTATTAAATCTTCATTATAGTTTGCATCATAGAGTTCCCCCTTAATCATTTTTTCTTTTTCTGTCATTTTTACACCTACCTTAAAAATTTACTATTTATATAATAAATATTGTATATACATTATATTGCTAAATAAAGGAAAATGCAAGATAACATATGATACCTTGCATTTCATTTTTTATACTTATATAAATAACAGTTATACTAAATTGTCATTAAAAAACTTTGTTATTTTATCAAAAGGTATTACATTTTCATTATCATATAAATCTGTATGAACTGCATTTGGAATTAACATTAATTCTTTATTTTCTGTATATTTACTATTTGTAGTCATATCTTTATATGCATCCTTACTAAAATAGCATGAATGTGCATTCTCACCATGTATCATTAATACACTTGAGCGAATTTCATTGCTATATTTTAAAATAGGTTGATTAATAAATGACATACAGCCAATTTTATTCCAACCACCATTAGAATTTAAACTTCTTGGATGATATGCTCTACCTTTATAATACTCACTATAATCTTTAACGTAAAATGGGACATCTTCTGGTACAGGTAACTCTAAGCATCCTCCTCCAAGTTCATAATTTCCATTTTTATAATCTAGTGTCCTTTGCAAATTTAAAGCAACTTTAGTTTTATATCTTGCCTCTTCATTATCATCTTTATCAAAATAACCATTTGCATTTACTCTTGACATATCATACATTGTAGATGTTACTGTTGCTTTAATTCTTGTATCAAGTGCTGCTACATTTAATGCCATACCACCCCAGCCACAAATTCCTATAATTCCTATTTTTTTACTATCTACATTTTCCTCTGTTGATAAGAAATCAACTGCAGCTTGGAAATCTTCTGTGTTTATATCAGGACTTGCCATATATCTTGGTGTTCCTGTTGACTCTCCTGTATATGACGGGTCAAATGCTATACTTAAAAAACCTCTTTCTGCCATTCTTAAAGCATATAGTCCACTTGCTTGTTCTTTTACAGCTCCAAAAGGTCCACATACTGCTATAGCTGGTAGTTTTCCTTCATATTTTTTAGGTTCATAAAGGTCAGCCACTAACGTAATTCCATATCTATTAGAAAAAATTACCTTTCTATGATTTACATTTTCACTTTTTGGAAAAGTTTTATCCCATTTTATACTTAAATTTAATTTTTCTTCCATAATTAATATCATTCCTTTTTTATTTATTCTTATGCTTCTTTTAAACTATTATCATTTAATAAAAAGTCATATATACTTATATATATAATACCATTTTCATCTTGCCAACTTAAGAAATGGTCATATACAATAACTATTTTTTTAAAACTATCACCAACATTTAAAAGAGATTGTAGTTCTTGATTTCTTTTTTCTTCATCTTCAATACTATATGCTGATTGTATATAATATTTATCGCTTCCTTTATTAGCTACAAAATCTATTTCTAATTGTTTGTAATCTTTTTTGCCATTTTCTTCATTTTCTCTTTTTTCAACTACACCAACATCAACATTAAATCCTCTTCTTTTAAGTTCAATATATATTATATTTTCCATTATATGATTTTTTTCTAACTGTCTAAAATTAATTAAACTATTTCTAATGCCAATATCTACAAAATAATATTTAGATGGTGTTTCAATATAGCTTTTTCCTTTTATATTATATCTTTTAGATTTTTCTATTAAAAAAGCCTCTTCCAAATATTTTAAATATAACCCTATTGTTTTATTTGTTATATTTTTATTACCTTTACTAACAAATGTATTATATAATTTAGTAGGATTTGTTAGAGAGCCTATACTTGATGAAATAACTTCTATCAAAGTTTTTAACTCTTCATTATTTCTAATTTCATTTCTTTCAATAACATCATTTATATAAACATTATTTTTTTGGTAATTCAAATACTCAATCTTATCTTCTTTAGTTTTAAAAGAGGTGATTAATGGTAAGCCTCCATAATTTATATATTCATCTAAGCCTTTTACTTCATCTATATCTTTGCGTACAGACATAAATTCTGAAAAACTTAACGGATAAACTTTTATTTCATCACCACGTCCTCTAAATTCAGTTACTATATCAGATGATAAAAATTTAGAATTACCTCCTGTTACATATATATCTAAATTAGGTTTCCTTAAAAAACTGTTTAATACACTTTCAAAACCATTTACTTTTTGAATTTCATCTAAAATAATATAATATGTTTTACTATCCTTTACTTTACTCATAACATATTCATAAAGTTTCTTAGGTTCAGTGTATTCTTCATTTTCTATGGAATCTAATTCTAATTTTATAATATGATCATCACTTACTCCATTATTCAATAAATAATTTTTAAAAATTGGATCTAACAGATATGACTTTCCACATCTTCTTATACCTGTTATTATCTTTATTAATTTATTATCTTTTTTTGATATTAACTTATTTAAATAATAATTTCTTTGAATTTCCATAACAAATCGCCTCATATAGTTATTATATACCAATAATTTATTTTAATCAATACTTATTCCTTAAAAATTGTCCTTTTCCAGTTTTTTTGTAATAGTGTTATCTATCAACATTTTAATTTTGCTTAACTTTGATATTTATAATTCTTCATTTTTGTATTATTATATTACCTACTTTTCTAATTTTTAAATAATATATCAATACACTTTTTGTAGTAATCTACATTAAATTCCTGATAACACGCTATTTTTCCCTCACTAATTAATTTTTCATATTCATCAATATCTACCCATTTAGCTTCTTCTACTTCATTATCGTTAAATTTTAAATTTAAAATTTCAATATCAATGTTATATAAATAAAAATCAAGAAAAGCTTCTGATGTCTTTACTTCTTTATATAACGTTTCATTATACTTACTTAAATCTATACCTAATTCTTCTGCTATTTCTCTATGTATATGCCTTGCAAAGAATTTTCACCTGCTACACATAGGCCACCATTAATTCCAAAAGTCCCGCATTTGAATTTTTAAGTTTTGACCTTTTTCCAATTAATATTTGTTTTTTTGAATTTATAATAACTGCTTTAGTAATAAGAACATATTCATTAGCTTCAATTACATCCTTATATCTAATTTTTATTTTTCCTGTTTTTTCTTTATTTTCGTTATATATATCAAATGGTTCACATATTTTCATAAATTACCTCATAACACAAATAAATTATATCACTTGCAATATATTTAGTAAAGGAAAAAAGAAAAACCATGATGAAATTTTTTATATTCACCATGGTTTTAATAAATATTATTGTATTATTAACTAACTATTTTTAAATGTGATTTTTGCATTTTTACCATTGTCTAAATTATCATAAACTGTTTTTCCATCAGCTGATGCATAATATTCAAAACGATATTTTTTATCTGATTTACTATCTGTTAATAGCGTACCATTTGGTCCTTTATTATTACTTGATGTTATAGTATATTTTGAGAATTCATCAGAATTTTCTTTAGACATTTGCATTACAATAAATCCTGCATGTTGTTCATTGCTATCTGTTTCATTATATGTATTTTTGTTTATTGCAAATTCTGCTGATGCACCTGATGTATTAGATAATCTTATTGCATTTGCTGAAATATCAAAGTTATTTCTTTCAATAGTTATTTTTGCACCCTCTTGAACTGTATATATATTTATATGGTTGTGTGTGTTATCTTTTCCAACAAAACTGTTATTTGATATAATAATTCCGTTTCCAACTGCTTTTCCATATCCAAATTCAATAGTATTGTATATATTCTTTACATTAAATGTATTTAATCTTATATCAGCAACTACATTATCAACTGGTAAATATATTGCACTATATGCTTGTGCTACACTTTCTCCATTAGAAACTGTTGATTGCCACATTGTAAATTTCTTAGCTTCTGATTTTACAATATAGTAACGATTACTACTGTCACCATCTATTTTGTTACCATTTCCATCTCCAACAATTTTTAATTTATGCAAGCTTAGGCTAGGTACCTGCGATGTAGCAGTAATAGTTCCTTTTAATTTGAAATTTCCTTTACCAATTAATGTAACAGGTTGATTTGTATCTATTTTTAGGTTATCAATATCAATATCACTGCTACTTTCAATTATAATTGGTAACCCCTCCTTAATCTCTTTTATTTTTTTTACTAATTCATCTTTACTAGTAACTTTAGTAAATGGGGTTTCTGTATATGTTGCATAATAAGTAACATCTGTTGTTGCATTTGGGAACTCTGAATTTTTAATACTTTCTCCAACACTAGCTTTCCATTCATCTGCTAATGTATATCTTGTACCATTTTCCAAATTATCATGAATTTTATTTTTGCTACTTGGCGGAGTTATTTTTTCACCTTGAGTGCAAAATCTAAATGAAGTTCCGTTCGTTAATCTAAATGTAATTGTGTATAATTTAGAGTGAGCTCCATTAATATAATAATTTGTAGTCCCTTCTATTTTAGTCAATTCATCTGTATCCTCACCTTTTGTTACTTTATAAGGTGTATCTACACTAGTAAAGTTATTTTTATTTGCGACATTTCCTTCTGTTTTAACTGCAATTGCAGGCTTGTTATAATTTTCATCTTCCACTTTTAAATTATTTGCTGTAACTGTCGCTTTGTTTTCAACTAAAACTGCACTTGATGCTCCTTCAAGTTGTAAATTTTCTAATGTAACATTAATTCCATCTCCAAAAATTTTGAATACATGAGTGTCTCCTTCTACACCTTTTCTTGTAATTATATTTGTATTTTCTTTATTATTTATAATTGTAACATTTCTACTTACATCAATATCTTCATCTACCTCAAATGATGCTCCAATTACGATATATCTTTTTGTACCTTCCAATGCTTGTTTTAAAGTTTCTTTATTTATAGCTCTTGCATAATCTGATGTAAATTTAACTGTATATTCGGCCTTACTATCTTTAGCAGTAGTATCTGTTGCTTTTAAAATAGCTTCATTAGTTACTTCTATTGTTACTTTTAATTCTTTACCAACTAATCCATATAAATCGTCTATAGTTCCACCTTTAGCTAAAACTTCTTGTAATTGTTTTTTCATTTCATCATAATTTGGGTTTATATTTGCATCATAATTAGTAGATGCTCCATTAAATTCTAATTTTACAGATTTTACTCCTTCAGTTTTAAGTATTTCACCTAATCTAACCATAATGTTTGTATTTTTTACATTTGCTAATTTTGTATGTATACCTGTTATATCAATTGTAACTATTCCATTGTCATAACTTGCTTTAAAATCATTGTGCTTTATACCTTTAACGGCATTTTGTACTAATGCATCTGTTTCTACTACTTTTTTAAAAACTGCTTTTAATTTTAAATTACCTGTTACAGGAGTTTCAAAATTATATTCCTTTCCAGCATCTGCTTCATTCTCCCAATGTTGAAATTCATATCCTTCTTTTTTTGGGGGATCTGGTCTTGTTATTTTCTCTCCTTTTATAACTGTTTGAGTTGTTTGTTCTACACCATTATCAAATGTAACTGTAAATTTATCTACTGTAAATACTATATTATATATTATTATTTTTCCACTTGTTGCCTCAACTTTTGCTTTTTCATCTAGATTTACTTTTACAGTAAATTCTTTATCTAATAAATCCATATTTGTCTTAATGCTTTTTGTTGCTAATTTTTCTTCTAACCATTGATGATCATAATCTTTTAATTCTTCTCTTTTTGCTATTAATATTTGTTCACCATTTTTTAAAGATATTTCTAGGAAACTAACATTATCATTTAACATATTACCTAATGCTGCCAATATATTTGAACCTTTTACTTCACTTAACTTTTCTTGAGGATTATCCATTTTTATTGTTACTATTCTATTTTCTCCATCTTCATTATAAGTTGCTGTATATCCTTTTCCTTCTTTTAACCATTCCACTACACTACTAGCTAATGCAGATGGTTTTACTAATTCTATAAATTTTATATTAAATGTTGTTTTACTATTATTTGCTACAGCATTTTCAGTATCTAGTGTAAAGTCAAGTTGTATATCTTCTATATTTACTAAATCTCCTAGTGTTACTTCACTAAAGTTACCTTTGTCTGTCACTTTACTTAATAAATTTTTCAGTTTTGTCCATGCTTGTGAATCACTTCCACCATTAATCATTTCTTCTGTAAATTCTACGTAATTTTCTGATTCACTTACACCTTTACAAGTAAATTTTAAATTTTTAACATTTTTATTTGTAAGAATTTTTACTATATCTCCCATTAAATCTTTAATTTCAATATTATTTTTAGCTTTATTATATACATTAAATATTACTGTATCACTATTTAAATCAAATTTTATGACATAGTCATCGTTTCCTTTATTATCTACTGTTGTATTTAATAAATTACTCATATCTACTATTTCATACCATTTTGCTACTAAAATCATGTCTTCTGTAACTTGCGTTTTTCCTGGCTTAAATTCTGTTCCATCTGGCTTATACCAACCCTTAAATTGATATCCATTTCTTGTATATTGTGGCATTACATCTGCCTGTATAGTTTTATTTTCTTCTACTTTTATTATTTTTTCGTCTTCATCATCGTAGCCATTTTTAAAAGTTACACGATATTTATTTACTAATTTATTGTAATCTATATATTCTATATTTATACTGTTTTCTTTATCTAATAATAATTTTGTATCTCCTACTATATTGTCTACAATTTTCCATCCTATTGTTGTATCGTTTTCATCTAGTATTGGTTCTAATTCATGTATTGTCATTTTTCCAAATACAGTTGTTCCATTAGTTTCTCCATCTTCTGGTTCTACTTGTATACTTCTTGCTGATAACATAACATCTTGTATGTTTAATTGACTAGCAGATGTAAATGCATATTTTCCTATTATATATACATAGTCTGCATATTTATTAATGTTTTCAACTTCTTCTTTGAATTCCTCTATATTTAACTTTGCAGCTAATGTAGTATTCGTTAGGAATCCTAAGAAAACTATTGTAGCTATTACTAATATTTTTCTTATATTTTTTACCATTTTTTATCCTCCTTTTTTCGTTTATATAAATTGTAATATTGCTGCTCTTGTTACTCCGCCTTCAAGTTTTATTGTTACACTTGGACTTCCTTGTACATCTGATGCTTTTACTGTATTGTTTCCACCTTTAAATCTATATGTATGGGTTCCTATTATTACTGATGTAAAGTCTGTAAATGCAACTCCATCTCTTGTTACTGTTGCAGTATATTGCAATATATTCCCATCTAGTCCACTATCTACTGCTCTTAGTAATACCTTATATACTGACTGTACTGTTATTTTATATGTACCTGTATAATTTCCATCTTCTGCTATTACTGTTATTTCTACCTCCCCTTCACTTATTCCTCTTACAAGACCACTACCACTTACTGTTGCTATCCCGTCATTGCTTGATTTCCATGTTATATTTTTATCAGTGGCATCACTTGGAGTTATTGTGGCTGTTAACTGAATTGTATTTCCTACATTTACATTTGTTGCTCCACTAATTGTTACCCCTGTTACTGGTTTTGTTGTTGGCTTTTGTGGTTCTTGTGGTGTAGAAGGTTGCTGTGATGACTCTTGTGAAGGTTGTTGTTGCTCTGGTTGTTGAACTTGAGGTTGTTGCTGTTGTGGTTGTTGAGTTTGAGGCATTTGTTGTTGTGGTTGTTGAGTTTGAGGCATTTGTTGTTGTGGACTTTGCGCTTGTTGTTGTTGTGCTTGTGCTTTTACAGATATTTTATATGTTGCTGTCTTTTTACTATCTAAAGTTGTTACTGTTATTACTACTGTTCCTGCATTTACTCCTCTTACATTTCCTGATTCATCTACAGTTGCAATGTTATTATTGCTGCTACTCCATGTTACTTCTTTATTTGTCGCATTTTCTGGATTTATTTTTGATGTAAGTGTTATTGTTGAACCTACATATACCTCATTTGCTCCCTCAATAGCTACAGATTCTACACTTACTACTCCTTCTTCTACTGTTATTTCACATGTTGCAGTATATCTTCCATCTCTTGTTTTTACTGTTATTACTGCCTTACCTACTTTTATGGTTTTTATGTTCCCAGATTTATCTACTGTTACTATACTTTCATCACTTGATGACCAAATTAGCCCATCATTTTCTAAACTTTTTGGTGTTACTTGTACTCTTAATGTTGCTGTATTTTCTGGTGCTAGTGTTAATTTTTCTACATTTAACTTTATTCCCTCACTGCCACTTGCTACCCAATTTGCTATTAAAGTGATATCCTTTGTTATTTCAGTATCAAAATTAAATAATTCCTCCTCATAATACCATCCATCAAATGTATAACCATCAAATATTGGTGCTTCTGGTTCATATGCTTTTTGACCTTTTTTTATAGCTTGGTTATCTACGCTTGAGCCTCCATTACTATCAAATGTTACTATATACGTTGGAGTTCTTAAGAATAATAACCATAAAAAAAGCAATATTAATATTAAAACTATTATTAATATTGCCCCAATTATTATTTTCCTTTTCTTATCCATATACATCCCCCTTTTTCATATAATACAAAAACATAAGTAAACTGCTATTTATCATATCTACTAAGCAATTTATTAATTATGTCGATTTATTATTACACTCACATTGTATCATATCATACGACAAAAGTCTACAATTATTGTAAATAATTTATTACATTTTTCAACCATTGGTTACTATTGACAGTCGTCTTTTATAAAAAACTCAGTATTTACAATAGTTACAATAATTTATAAAATTGTTTATTGAAAAAATAATATCTCAAACATGCTATTATTCGTTTAGCTTTTATATAAGCTAAATTCATGTAATGCTTACGATTAAAGGGAATTTATAAGCTGTGAATAGACAATCACGCAAAAAATTGCACCACAATAAACGAAAAAATTGCCTAGCACAAATAATTATGGTAAAATA
>CANRQA010000056.1 GCA_947632635.1 uncultured Clostridia bacterium
AAAGATAATTATAAATATGTTCTAATTAGTACTTTAAAAGAAAATAGTGCCAATGAATTTTATCAAAAAATTGGTGGAAAATTTGTTAAAGAAAGTGAATTTTTGTTAGATGATAAAGTATATTTAGAAAATGTTTATAAATTTAAGTTAGAAAATAAATAAAAACTTTGCTGAACAATGGATTAAATTGAAAGAGATTATATATTTCGGGTGGTCATTTAGAAATTGATGAGACTTTAGAAGAATGTTGAAACAATAATACTTGATTTTTTAACAAAAATATGGTATTGTAGCCAATAAATTAATTAGTTTGATTATTAGACACATTTTTAAAGCATTTTTATCCTTTTTTGGAGGTAGTTTAATGGTGTATATTGGTATATTATGGAATACTGTTAATGATTTTAAGACAAAAATATTACAGGATATAGGTGACCATGCTTCAATTATTAACTTTTTTGAAATAAATTTGGAAGATAGATATGAGCAATTTGTAAGAGATATCTATTTATTTGATGGCATAGCTGAATGGAAAGTAGATTTAAAGTTAAAAGCAATGCAAGAATCAAATAATAGAAATATTATTATTATGTTTTTGCAAATTGATGATAAAGAAAAAATATTTAACGAAAAAAAGAATAAGCAAGTAATAGTGAATGTTGAAAATTTAAAAAATACTATTAGATCTAAATATAGTTTATTAATACCTAATTATTTCTTTGATAATGTATTTCATATGACTGATAATGAAGAAGAAGTTTTATCCACATTAAGTGTTTTAGAAAAATGGTTTCCAGATATATATACAATTTATCAAGATTGTAGTAAAAATTATGAGATTGGTTTAAGAAGGATAAGAACAAAAAATGAAAATAAATGATAGAGTAATTGAAAATTTTAAAAAACCTTATATTGTGGCAGAAATAGGTATAAACCATAATGGTGATTTAGCTTTAGCTAAAATGATGATAGATATAGCCAAAAAATGTGGCTGTGATGCGGTAAAATTTCAAAAACGTGATATTAATGTTGTTTATACACCAGAAGAATTAAAAAAAGAAAGAAAAAGTGTCTTTGGAAATACAAATGGCGATTTAAAAAGAGGGCTTGAATTTTCTTTTGATGATTACAGCGAATTGTTTTGTTATGCCAAAATGAATAATATTGACATTTTTGCAAGTCCTTGGGATTGTAATTCGGTTGATTTTTTAGAACAATTTAATCCTTGTTGCTATAAGATAGCTAGTGCATGTATAACTGATAAAAAGTTAATTCAAAAAATTAAAAATACCGGAAGACCTGTGATAATTTCTACTGGAATGTCAACTGAAGAAGAGATAGACGATGTAGTGAGTTCTTTTGATAAAAATAATATAAGTATTTTGTCTTGTACTAGTACTTATCCTACTGCTAACGAAGATATGAATTTAAATAAAATAAAAACCTTAATGGCAAAGTATCCAACTATTCCTATTGGTTATTCTGGTCATGAACAAGGAATACTTCCAACATTAATTGCAGTTGCTTTTGGTGCTGCAATTATTGAGAGACATATTACAGTAAGTAGAGAAATTTGGGGAAGTGATCAGCAAGCATCTTTAGAACCACTAGAATTAAAAGAATTAGTTGAAAAAATAAATGATGTTAAATTGATGTTAGGAAATGGTAATATAAAGATGTTAGATTCAGAAAAAAGTATTAAAGAAAAATTGCGTAGATATTAATTGGAGGTATAAATGAATGATTTTACTTTTTATAATCCCACTGAAATTATCTATGGAAAAAATAAAATAAATATAGTTGGGGAGAAAATAAAAGAATGGACAAAAACTAAAAATATTTTATTAGTAATTTCAAAAAGTTGCCAACAAAATGGCATATTAGATAATGTGCTAAAGCAATTAAAAAAATTGGATATTCATTATTTTATTGTAGATGGAATTGTTCCAAATCCTAATATTAATTGCATAAATACTGCCAAAAAAATAATTGTTGAAAATAATATTGATTTTATTTTAGCAATTGGTGGAGCTTCCACAGTCGATACTGCTAAAACTATTTCTGTTGCAGCAGCCAATTTGGAAGATATTTGGGATTTAATATGTTCTTCTAATAAGATAAAAAAATCCTTACCATTAGGAGTAATAATTACTTTATATGGTTCAGGAACAGAAATGACTAATGGTGCGGTTATTTCTAATTTGGATATTCCTAAAAAAAGAGGTTTTGATAGTAAATATATGTTTCCAAAATTTTCTATAATGGATCCTAACACTTTAGATTCAGTAAATAAAGAGTATCTAATGATTGGAGCTACTGATATGTTTATTCACGCTTTAGAAACATATTTTGAAATTACTTCTAATGATAATTTATCAGATCCATATTTAGAGTTATTATTAAGACAAATGATTAATGAATTTAAAAAATTTAAAAATAATAATCAAAGTAATGCCAATTTATTTTGGCTTAGTACATTAGCTCAAAATAAATTTTTATCATTTGGAAAACAAAATAATGGTGAATGGGTAGCCCATATAATATCTCATGAATTTTGTTTAAAATATAATTTTCCCCATGGTAGAGTTGTTTCAGTACTATTTCTTGCTTGGCTTAACTTTATTAAAAATATTAATGCTAAAAGAATAATAAAATTTGGCAAAAATGTTTTGAATTTAGAAAATCCTAGTGTGATTGATGTAATTCAAAAAATAAAAGAAATTTTAGTAATGTTGGGAAATAAAACTAATTTAAAAGATATGGGAGTTAAATTAGAAGATTTGGCTGATTTAATTAATAATTCGTTAATGGGAAAAACAATAGGAATTTATAAAAAATTGTCAAAGAAAGATATAAATGAAATAGTTCTAGGAGGATTTTATGGGTATTAATATGCAAGAAAATTTAAAAGAAATTGATACTAAATGGAAAAATTTTGAATTTGCTAAAAATGAAGTAACAATGGTAAATATTCGAAATTTTATTACAGATGAACATTTAGATATTTTTGTTCGTTATTTATATATAAAATCATATCTAGAAAATAATAATTATAAAAAATATAAAGATTTATATGAAAAAATGCAAATAAAAAGGATAGGAACTTGTAATTGTGAAAATTTTAATAATTTAATTAAATCGTTTGAAGAAAAAGGCTTTAAAAAAGAATATCCAATACCCATAAATAAAAATAGCAAAATGCTTAATGGTTCGCATCGATTAGCATGTTGCTTATATTTTAATATAAATCCTTATGTTGTTATATTTGATGAAAAAGATCATGATTATGGAATTAAGTGGTTTAAAGAGAATGGCTTTACTAAGCAAGAAATTAAAGATATATTAGAAACAAAAAAACAATTAGAAAAACAATATGCTGAAAAGACTATAAAGTTAAATAATATTTATGCCGCTATGATATCTCCTTTAAAAGATTCCATTCATTTAAATAGTGAATTTTTTATTAATCATGCTAATAATTTACAAAAAAATGGTATTAAAGGTTTATTTATTTGTGGTAATACAGGTAATGGAATGAATTTAAAATTAGCCACAAAAAAGGAAATATTAAATCAAGCCGAAAAATTGACTAATTTTTCAATTATATGTCATGTTGGCGATAATAATATAGAAAATATTTATAAATTAGTTGATTTAACTAATAAATCAAATATTGCTTGTATTGCATCTATGCCACCATACAAAAGCATAAATAAATATTTTGAAATAAAGAAATTTTATGAGCGATTAGCTAAATATTCTAAAAAGCCTCTTTTAATTTATCATATACCTAACATAACAGGTATTAACCTTAAGCCAAATGAATTAATAGAACTTTTAAAAATAAATAATGTTATAGGAATTAAGTATACAGATATTAATATGCAAAAATTAAAGAAAATTTCTTCAGAAAATCTAGAAAAGTATATATTTTTTGGTAAAGATGATTATTTACTTACAGGTTTAAATAATGACGCTAATGGTGGAATTGGTGGATGTTATAATATATTTCCAAGTTTTATTTGTAAAATTATTAATTCTCGTAATAACACAATTTCGCTAAATTATCAAAAAATGTTAAATAGAGCAATAAAAAAATTAAGAAATATATATCCAACATTACCTGGCGGAGAATTTGTTTTGCAATCATTAAAATTAAAAAGTAATATGAGTGATGAACAATTTTATGAATTTTTGGAGGATAATTATGATTGATTTAATAGTATTTGATATTGATGGAGTTTTAACTAATGGCAATTATACAATTGATACTAATGGGGTAGAAAGTAAAACAATAGCATTTAAAGATTTAGATAGTTTTAATTTAATAAAAAAATTAGGGATAAAAACAATGCTTTTGACAAGTGAAAAGAATAGTATAACAACCTATTTTAAAAAAAAGTTTAAACCAGATTATTTTATTGATGGTGTTCAAGAAAAATTTAGTTGTTTAAAGAATTTGGTGAAAAAAGAAAAAATAGATTTTTCTAAAATATGTTATATAGGTGATGGTAAAAAAGATATTGAATGTCTAAAAAATTGTGGTTTATCAATATGTCCTTTGAATGCGGTAGATGAAGTAGCAAATATTTGTAATATAAAGTTAAATGTTACTGGTGGAAATGGAGTAGTATATGAAGTATATAAAATTATTTGTAACATATTAGCTAATGCTACTTTAAAAAGTAAAAGTAAGATTGATTCAAGCGATTTTTTAAACATAATTGAAGAGAATAAAAAAATTTATGAAGATATAATTAAAGATGCTGATTTTTATAAAAATTTAAATGCTGCATGTGAAATAATAATAAAAGCAATAAATAATAATAACATTATTTTTTCTTGTGGCAATGGTGGCAGTGCAGCAGATTCTGAACATTTTGCTGCTGAATTAATAAATAAATTTAAAAAAGAAAGAAATGCCTTACCAGCAATTTCTTTAACTGCTAATTCAGCAATTATAACTTCAATAGGAAATGATTCAACTTTTGACGATATTTTTGCCAGACAAATTGTTGGATTAGGTAATAAAAATGATGTTTTATTAGCTATAACAACAAGTGGTAATTCTCGAAATATAAGTTTGGCTATAAATGCCGCGAAGAAAAAACAAATGAAAATAATTTTATTAACTTCAATCAGATGTAATTTGAAAGATAATGATGTTATAATTATAAAAATCCCAAGTAATGATACAGCAAGAATTCAAGAAATACATATTATGATAATTCACTATATTTGTGATGTTATAGAAAGGATGTTTAATTAAAATGAAAAGCAAGACAATTTGGCATGTTGGTGGTTATAATAGAAATTATGGCGATTTTGTTTTATTAGAATCTATTAGAGAAAATTTAGAAAGAATAAGTGATGTTCCTTTAAATTTTGTTAATGTAGATTGTCAAAGTACGCATTTCTTTAACGAGTTAATAGACGAATTAAATGAAAAGGCTGATATGCTTCTTATTGGCGGTGGTGGATTTATAATGAATAGACATGAAGATAATAGTTTATCTGGCTGGCAATGGAGCATTAAAAATGAAGATATAGAAAAAATTAAAATTCCAATTATTGTTTATGGAATTGGCTATAATAAATTCTGTTTTGATCCTAGAAAATTTAAAAATAATACCAATGATTCTTTACTATTAGCAGAAAAAAAATCATCTTTATTTTCTGTTAGAAATAATGGCACGAAAGATGAATTAATAAAACGGGGGTTGGATGCCGAAAAAATACAAGTTATACCGGATTCTGGAATGTTTATTACACCATTAAAAAAGGATGCTAATATTTTAAATACTAATAGAATGTTAGTAGGAATAAATTTGGTGTCTGATCGTCCGCAATATACTTATCCAGCTGAATTTGAAAAAAATCGAAAAAAATTTTTGAATACACTTGTTGATGTATGTAAATATTTAATTACAAAGTATAATGCTTTAATAATTAATTTAGACCACATTCCAGAACTTGACAAAGAAGTAAATAAACTATTTAAGCAAAAATTAGGAAGTGATAATTATAAAGTTTTATCAGAGGAAGTACCAGAAATTTATCCACCTTCATTAATTAATTCTCATTTTTTAGCTTATTTTTATCAAAAAATGGATTTGGTTTTAGGAATGCGTGGACATTCAAATATAATTGCCTTTGGTATGAAAGTTCCGTTTATTTCTATCGGTTCACACAATAAGAATCGCTTTTTTCTCCATGAAATTAATGAAGAAAAATATTTAGTTGATTTAAGAGATTTTAAAAATATAGAAAATTGTGATATAATTATTAAGAAAATTGAAACATTATTAAAAGATAGCGATTATAAGATTAGAGTATCAAATAAAAAAGAAGAATTATTTAGTAAATTTGAAAAATTTAATAAAGATATAATAGAGATTTTAAAGGAGAAGAAATAAATGGAAATATTAGATTTATATGATAATAACGGAAAAATGCTAAATGAAATAATTAATAGAGGTGAAAAAACAGAAAGTGGCAAAAATATTATGCTTTCTGTGATCTTCATTAAAAATAAAAATGGAAAATATTTAATTCAAAAAACATCTAAAGAAAAAGGAAGTAAATATTCTTCGACCGGTGGACATGTTATCCATGGAGAAGATGGTTTTATGACTATTAAAAGAGAAATAAAAGAAGAACTTGGAATAAATCCAAAAGATGATGACATTAAATTTGTTACTACATTTAAATATCCAAGCAAAAATTGTATATTTAATGTTTATAAATTAGATGTTGATAATTTAAGTTTAGATAGTATTAAATTGCAAGAAAGTGAAGTAGAATCAATTTGTTATCTAACTAAAGAAGAAATAGAAAAAATTATTAAGGAAGGAAATTTTTTAGAATCTCATGCCTATATTTTTAAAAATTATATAATAAATTAGTAAATTAAGGGGGATTTTGAATGACTGAATTTGATTTAGAAAAAAAGAAATTACAAGAAACTACTGAATTAATAAAAAAAATATTAGAAACAAAAAAACAAGAGTTAGAAAATCTTTATAATAATTTTATTGGTGAAAGAGAAGAATTATGGCGTAGAGCTAGTGAACAAGAAATTCATATAAAGAATATTGAAACAGCAGTTGACAAGCCTTATTTTGCTAGAATTGATTTTCAATTTGATGGAAGGGAAAAAATTGATACAATTTATATTGGTCGTCATGGAATTTCTGATGGTTCAGAAATAGTAGTTACTGATTGGCGTGCTCCAATTAGTTCTCTTTATTATGATTCAGAAGTTGGACCATGTAGTTTTGAAGCTCCAAAAGAAAAAATTACAGGTAATATGTCATTAAAGCGCCAATTTGAAATTGAAGATGGTCAATTGTTAAGATATTTTGATGTAGATTTAGTAACAAATGATGCTCTTTTACAAAAATATTTAAATAGTAATAATGATACAAGATTAAAAAGTATTGTTTCTACTATTCAACGAGAACAAAACGATGTTATTAGAAAAAAAATGTATGATAATTTAATTGTTCAAGGAGTTGCAGGTTCAGGTAAAACAACAGTAGCATTACATAGAATAGCATATTTAGTTTACAATTATATGAAATCTATTCATCAAAACCAATATTTAGTTATAGGTCCTAATCCTGTATTTATTAAATATGTAGAAAATGTTTTGCCTGATTTAGATGTAGCTGGAGTAACTCAATGTACTTTTGAAGAATTTGCTCAAAAATATATTAATGAAAATTTAGAAATTATCTCGTCAGAAAAAAAGGCAACTAATAATATTGCCAAAAAATTGCCAAATGATGTTGCAAAATTTAAAAGTTCTTTAAGATATAAAGCAATGGTAGATCAATTTTTAAGTGTTTTTATAAAAAGTATAACTATAAATGATTTAAAATTAGATGATTTTACTATAGTTTCTCATGATATTATTGAAACAATATTTAATAAAATTGATAAACAATATAGTTTAAATATTATTATTGAACAAACGATTAATTTATTAATTAAATATATAGAAAATAATATGGATTATATTCTTTCAGAGTATAATGATTATTCATTTGAACTTTTTAAAAATGTTTTAGATGAAAATGAAAAAAATAAATTGCGAAATAAATTTGCTAAAGATAGAGAAGAAATAAAAAAAGGCTGTAAAAATACCATAAGAAAATATTTTAATAAAACTAAAATTGAGGTAACTAAATTATATAAATTATTTATAAGTACAATTGAAAATTATGATTTGTTCAATTATAATAATCTAAAAGCTTTGAAGAAAGAAACTTTAGCAAATATAAAAACCCAAAAATATGAATTTGAAGATTTAGCTGCGTTATTATATATAAAATATAAAATTGCTCCTAATCAATTTTATAAAGAAATTAGACATACAGTAATAGACGAAGCACAAGATTTAGGAGAATTTAATTTCTTCGTTTTAAAAAAATGTTTACCATCTTCAACATTTAGTATTTTTGGTGATCTTGCTCAATCAATATATGATTATAGAGGTATCGATAATTGGAATGTTGTAAATACAGTAATGTTTAATAATGATGCTGATATAATTTACTTTGATAAAAGCTATCGTACAACTGCTGAAATAATGGAAACAGCTGATGATATTGCGGAAAGCATTGGCTTAAGTCGTTCAAATTTAGTGGTAAGGCATGGAGCTGATGTTAATATAACTCATATTGAAGATACAAATAGTATTCCAAGTTTTATTTTAAATAAGATACAAGAATATAAAGAAAAAGGATATAAAACTATAGCAGTTATTAGTAAAACGAATTTACTTTCACAATATATCAATGATGATCTTGCTGAACTTGGTTTAATAGTACCAAATGTAAAATTAAGTGATGATTTAACAGATGAAAAATTTAATGTTTGTACAATATCTAATCAATTGGCAAAAGGTTTAGAATTTGATGCTGTTATAATAAATAATGCTAGTGAAGATAT
>CANRQA010000057.1 GCA_947632635.1 uncultured Clostridia bacterium
CAAAACGTTCTTAATAGGTACAACGTTTTTCATCTCACCAGTTTTTGCAGAAAGAGTTTGAACAGGTGTACTGGAGTCACCAACCTTAGTTACGAAATAGTATTCACCGTCGTCCTTAATAAGATCGCCTTCACTGAGCTTGGTAGTAGGCAGAATGAATATAGGAAGATTACCAAACTGCATATCGCCTACATCAGTGATTTCTTTCTTTTTCTTGTCATAGATCCGCCAGCTCTCACCGTTTTTTACAGCAACACCCATAAGAGTACTTGCAATGTTCTCGTCTTTGTTTAAACCAAATTCCACGTTCAAATTTAAAATGTTGTTTGCCATAATAGTATCCTCCTTATTTTCTTTTTTTACTAATTTTACAAACTGGTTGTACTCTGACTGATCAAATTCAAATCCAAATGTAATAGCCATGTGACGCTTATCACCTTCATCACCTAACCTAAGATAAATACATTCATCTTTGAACATGCAGCCTGAACAAGCTTTTTCGTGACTTCCTACATCACTTGCTGCAGTAAATGGCACTTCAAAAGTGACAATAGGCTTATCTTTGCTTTCAATTATAGAAGAAATTGGAATTTTCCCAATAATTGATTGATTTGCTGTCCCGCACATTCCACGAGTGGAATAGTGACAATAACCATCAGCAAAATAAACCCTATAATCGCCTTTGTAATAGCCAGCTCTTGCGTTAGAACATGCAAGTTTAGCTCCATGTTCAGAATAATATTCTAACGCATTCTCCCCACTCCACACGTGCCATTTTCCACAATAAGGACATAGGAAACGTGTTGGGGTAAGGCTTAAAAGTTTTTTCTCCACGACGTTTTACCTCCTACATGTGGTGTTGTGTTCTTAATAGTTTCTTATCTCTTTTTTTATAAAGTACATTCGTGCATATACACCTTAAGCACCAAAGTCAATTGCCTTTGATATATAACACACTAAATACAGCAAATATTATACTACAACTTTGCATAAAAATCAAGTACTTCATATATTTTTTTAAACATCTATAACCCATTGTACAAAAATTTCATTTTTTTACTTTTATATTTACCTTTTGAAAACATTGTTACACAAACAAAACAAATCGTTATTGTACTTTTTTAAGCACTTTTAAATATGTTTTGTTAAGATAAGCTGTTATTTAATTTTTAAGCTTATTACTTTTAGTCTTTTGAATTTTTTCATTTAATTCTAAAAATATTAGTTTATTATTGTTATTACATTTCTTAAAACATTAATTTTTCTTTTTTCTGTATCTACACTTTTGTTAATAAAAAGATTTAATATAGCATATATATTAATAAAATAACTATCGTCTCCTTTTAATTTAATTAAACATATAATATTATGGGGGTGATTATTTTGTATATTTGTCCAAAAAAACTTGCTAACTATTTATTGTGTACAAGTAATATATGCTTACCTATAAATAAAAACCATTATGTAACAGGTAGAGATTTATCATATTTTTCATCGCTTGCATGCATTGAACAGACCCTCTCTAATTTAACATGTAACATAAAAGGAATATGTAGTTCATTTAATAAAAATTACTTTAGATAACTTTTTGTCAAAATTATTGTTTTTTTGTAGAACTTATGCTATACTTGTGTATAGGTAAATATATATTAAATAAACAATTACTTTTAAGGAGGATATATGGAAAAATTTGTAGTTCATGGCCCTTGTAGGCTTACAGGTGAAGTAAAAATTAGCGGTGCAAAAAATTCTGCTGTTGCAATACTTCCTGCCACTTTACTTGTAAAAGGTAAATGTCATTTAGAAAATGTACCAAACATCAGTGATATTCGTTCATACATTGAAATTTTAGAATCTCTTGGTTCAAAATTTGAATATATATCACCAAATGAATTTATTATAGATAATACTAATGTAAATTCTGCTATTGCTTCTTATGAACTTACTAGTAAATTTAGAGCTTCATATTATCTACTTGGTGCTTTGTTAGGTCGTTTTAATGAAGTTCAAATAAGTTTACCTGGTGGATGTAATCTAGGTGCAAGACCTATCGACCAACATATAAAAGCATTTGAAAAACTAGGTGCAACTGTAGAAGTAAAAAATGGTAATGTATATGCTAAAAAGAAAGATGCACTAAAAGGTGCACATATATTTTTAGACGTAGTAAGCGTTGGTGCTACAATGAATGCAATACTTGCAGCAACTCTTGCAGAGGGTACAACAATAATTGAAAATGTTGCAAAGGAGCCACACGTTGTTGACCTTGCAAATTTTCTAAATTCACTTGGTGCAAATATTAAAGGTGCAGGAACAGATACAATAAAAATTACAGGTGTAAAAGAACTTAAACAAGTATCTTGTTATTCTATTATACCCGACCAAATTGAAACAGGAACATTTATGGTGGCAGCAGCTGCTACTAAAGGTGATGTTACAATAACAAATTGCATTCCAAAACATATGGAACCAATTACTGCAAAATTTAGAGAAGCTGGTATTGAAGTTTATGAAAATGGCTCAAGCATACGAGTAAAAATGGATAAAAGGCCTAACTCTTTTAGTATAAAAACAAGTCCATATCCTGGCTTCCCTACTGATATGCAACCACAAATGTGCATACTTCTTGCTATTGCTAATGGCACTGGTATTATTGTTGAAAATATTTGGGAATCAAGATTTCAATATACTGATGAACTAGTAAAAATGGGAGCTGATATATCTGCTCATGGTACAACTGCTATTGTAAAAGGGGTAGATAAGCTATATGGTTCTCCTGTACAATCACATGATTTACGTGCTGGTGCAGCAATGATTATAGCAGGTCTTGTATGTGAGGGCGTTACAGAAGTATACAATACACATCATATTCTTCGTGGATATGAAAACATAGTAGAAAAATTTAACTCACTTGGTGCAAATATTGAATATGTAAAAGACGATACGGAGGGCTTAGCAAAATGATTAACTTACATCCGTTATATAGTTCTAGTTCCGGTAATTCTTTTCATATTGAAAGTAATAAAGCAAATATATTACTTGATGTTGGAGTATCATATAAAAAGATTACTGATAGCTTAAATGAAATTGGACACGATATTAAAGATATTTCTGCAGTAATCATAACTCACGAACATATTGACCATATAAAAGGTTTACCACTTCTATGTAGAAAAAATAATATACCAATTTATGCTTGTGGTAAAACTGCAGAATATATTGAAGAAGATTTAAAAGAAAAAAATATTGAGTGTAATATTTTTAAAACTTCATATCGGACAACCGTTTAAGATTAAAGATATTGAAATAACTCCATTTGAAGTTTCACATGATGCTGTTATGCCTTGTGGTTATAGGATAAAATCTGGCTCTACTACTCTTACTTATGCAACTGACCTTGGATATGTTTCAGACGATGTATATGAAAATTTGAATTATTCAGATTTTGTAATACTTGAGTCAAATTATGATAATTCAATGCTTGAATATGGTAAATATCCTTATCCTCTAAAGAGGCGAATTAAAAGTGCAACTGGTCATCTTTCAAATGATGAGAGTGCTTCAACAATTGCAAAACTTGCAAAAAAAGGTGAAACAAGATTTATGTTTGCGCATTTAAGTGAAAATAACAATGATAAAAATATGTTACTCTCTACATTAAATGATACTTTCACGCAAAATGATATAGATATTAATCTACTTGATTTAAATATTGCAAATAAAAATTTTGTAAATGAGGAATTTTGCATATGTTAAATATTAAAATCTTATGTATTGGTAAAATTAAAGAAAAAAGTTTAAAAGAGTTAAATGATGAATATGTAAAAAGACTTTCTAAATATTGTAAACTTGAAATTATAGAACTTGAAGATGAAAAAATACCTGTTAATGTATCTTTAAAAACTGAAAATATTATTAAACAAAAAGAGTCTTTAAAGATACTTGATAAACTTGCTAAATATGAAAAATCAAATGTTTATCTATTAGATTTAACAGGTAAAGAATATAACTCGGTAGAGTTTTCTAATATAATTGAAAAAGCTACTAATGTATCTTCTTCCCTTGTTTTTGTAATTGGTGGAAGCCTTGGTATGAGTGAGGAACTTTTAAATTATACTAAAAATAAATTATGCTTTTCAAAACTTACATTTCCTCATCAATTAATTAGAATTTTTCTTCTTGAACAAATATTTAGAGGTTTTAAAATATTAAATAATGAAACTTATCATCATTAAAAAAGGAGGTTTTGGTTATGAAATCAACAGGTATTGTAAGAAAGATAGATAATTTAGGTAGAATAGTTTTGCCATCTGAACTTAGAAAAAAGCTAAATATTGAAATTAAAGACGCTGTTGAAATTTATGTAAGTGGCGATTCTATTATTTTAAAGAAATACTTTCCTGCATGTGTATTTTGTGGTGAAGCAAATGATATTATTTCTTATAGAGATAAAAATATTTGTAGTAATTGCCTAAAAGAGATTAATGATAGCGATGAAGAATTTATAGAAACTCTATAATAAGAAAAAATAGTAAGTCAAATTTATGATTTACTATTTTTTATTTTCCCCGGAATTCCAACTATTGTTGAATTATCAGGTACATTATTAAGTATTACACTATTTGCCCCAATTTTTACATTTTCTCCTATTATTATATTGCCAAGCACTTTACTTCCTGCCCCTACCATTACGTTATTTTTTAATGTTGGATGTCTTTTTACTTTTTCTTTTCCAGTGCCACCAAGGGTTACTCCATGATATATTGTACAATTATCTCCAACTATTGCTGTTTCACCTATTACTACACCCATGCCATGATCAATAAACAGTCTTTTTCCAATTGTTGCTCCTGGATGAATTTCAATACCTGTTAAAAATCGAGAAAATTGTGATAAAGCTCTTGCTATAAAAAACAGATGTTTTTTATATAGAAAGTGCGTTATTCTATGTGAAATAACAGCGTGTATTCCTGGATATAACAATATAACTGAAATAATACTTTTTGCAGCAGGGTCTTTTTCTTTAATATTTTTTGCATCTAAATATATTTCTTTAAAAAAAGAAATCATATAATACACCACCTCTATTTAACGTTAGTTTCTATATTGTATTATATGACTTCAAAATTTGTTACATATTTATTCTTTTAATACTAGTTGCTTTTTTTGTAGTTTCATCAATTTCTACAATTATTCCATTAAATATTGCCTCATTTGTACTGCATTCATATTTTGCATATTCACCAGTTACAAATCTTTTTAAAGCAACTTCTTTTTTTAAGCCTAATACGCTTAACTTAGGTCCAACCATTCCAACATCAGTAATATATGCAAGACCACCCTCATAAATTACTTCATCTGCAGTTTGTACATGTGTATGAGTTCCAAATACACAATTTATTTTACCGTCTAAATATAGTCCCATAGCAATTTTTTCTGCAGTAGCTTCTGCATGAAAATCTAAAAATATATATTCTGCACCTTGTTCCTTTAATTTATTAATTTCTATTTCAACTTGCAAAAAAGGATTAGTAGAATTATTTTTTAGTATTTCTCCCATTTCTGCTTGTCCAATCAAATTTATAACTCCAAATTTAACATTATTTTTTTCTACTAAAATACTTCCATTTCCTTTTATATTTGTTATATTTGCAGGTACAAGCAGTCTATCTAATTTTCCATATTCAGTAGACATTTCTTTTCTGTAATATAGATGGTTTCCCATAGTTATAGCGTCAGCACCATATGATAAAATCTCATTATATTCTTTTACTCTTAAGCCTTTTCCGTTTGCAGAATTTTCACCATTTACTATACAAAAATCAATTTTTTCTTTATCAATTATATTTTTTAAATCTTTTTTTAATCTATCAAGTCCCGGTCTTCCAACTACATCTCCAACTACTAAAAATTTCATTTTTTCTCCCCTTTAGCACAAATTATACACTATTATTCAACTATTTGCAAGGAAATAAAAATAAACTGCAATTTTATATGCAGTCTATCCTATATGTTTTATGTAATTTCCTTTATCACATCGTCCACCCATTTTATCAATTAAAATATCATTTTTATATATACTTACAACTTCACAGTTATTACTACATCCTTTGCATTCTTTTCCTACAGTTTTAAAGGAAACATCTTGTATATTAAAATCAAAATCAAGTCTTGTACCATTTTTATTAGCATTTTTTGAGATAATTGCAATTCCTAATGCACCCATTAAATGAGAATTTTGATCAACATGTACTTTTTTATTTAATGCTTTTTCAAAGGCGTAAACTACTCCCTCATTTTTGCTAACTCCACCTTGAAATACTACTGTATCTTCTATTCTTTTTCCTTTTGCTAAATTATTTAAATAGTTTTGCACTACACTATTACAAATTCCAGCAATTAAATCTTCTTTTGTATGTCCAATTTGTGCTTTATGTACTAAATCAGATTCTGCAAATACAGTACACCTAGCAGCAATTTTTGAGGGCTTTTTAGAAAGTTTTGCAAGTTTACCTAAATCCTCAATTTCTACTCCAAGTCTTTTAGCTTGCGATGATAAAAAAGCACCTGTCCCAGCAGCACACAATGTGTTCATAGCATAATCTATTACTACACCGTTTCTTAAAATTATGAGTTTTGAATCTTGCCCACCAATTTCTAAAATTGTTCTAACATTTGGGAAAACTGAAAGCGTACCTATTGCATGTGCTGTTATTTCATTTTTTATAATATTTGCATTTAGAATACTA
Source organism: uncultured Clostridia bacterium (assembly GCA_947632635.1). Classification (GTDB taxonomy): domain Bacteria; phylum Bacillota; class Clostridia; order TANB77; family CAG-465; genus CAG-465. The sequence goes on from CANRQA010000057.1 coordinate 6,750, forward strand.
CCTATTAGATTTCTTGCCGAACCTGTTGTCCCTATACCGTAAATTTGCTTATCTATATTTTTCTCATCTAAAGTTTCTTTTAAGGAGGCAATTACCTTTTTTGTCGCATTAATTGGACTCCCCTCAGTCCATAAATATTTACTTGCAATAATGTTATTATCATCATCAATTACAACCCCTTTTGTAGATATTGACCCTATATCTATACCTATATATAACTTATTCATACTTATCCTCTCCTTTATAATTTAATTTTGCAATCTATATTCTTTTTTGTTATTATCATTTATATACCTTTTTTCTTTAATTTCAGTTTCATTTTTTACTTCTAAAGGTTTTATATTTTCTTTTTGTTCTTTTTTCATTTTTAACATATCATAAAAAGCCTCAAGCCTTGTTGCAAGACCAGTTCTACTTGTTTGTGCATCAAAAGTCAAATACATAATTGGTATATTATATTCATTTGAAATTTTTTGCAATATTGGCATAGCATTAACCTCAGGAGTACATCCAAATGGCTTTATATGTATTATACCATCATATCCTTTATCTATCAGTTCTAAAGTATGAGCAACACTTTCTGTGCCGTCTGCACCTAGTGCATAAGTAATATATTTACTAGATGATTTAAGTAACTTCTTTAAAGCTTTTCCTTTTTTAAATAATAGATATGTAACTGTTGTATATCTTTTAACAGCAACATTCATATTTGCAAGTTCTTTTTCTAAAAAGAAAGTTGAAAAAGGTTCCATAGATGTATAAAGTTCACCAACAATTCCTACTCTAATAACATCAGGTTTATTTTTATTTAATTTTAAACTTTTTAATTTTTTAAAATATTCCCTTTTAATTTTATATAATTCATTTAGATTACTTAAGTTTTTTAAATGTTCTAAAAACTCTAAATGTAGTTTGTTAACTTCTTCTTTTTTATCTATATAAACATAATTATCTCTCATATATGTTTCAAAATCATCAAGAATTTCAATTGATTTTATTGTTAATAAAAAAGCATATACAAATCTTGAAAATTTTAAGTTTTTATTTAATTTTTTTAAACGTTTAAATAATTTTTCAGGTTTTAACCCTTCAGGGTCAAGTAAATTTATATATGTAAATTCATACCCCATATCCCTTAAAATTTGTTCCTGTACCTCTCCATAATATCCATACCTACATCCACCACCAGCTTGTATCAAAAAATTTGCACCATTTTCTAAGGCTTCAATAAAATTTCCCATGTTATATTTAAAAGGGACACATACAAAATCCGGACTTGCTTTTGCACCTAAATCAATTGTATTTGTAGTTATTTTAGGTGCTAATATTATTTCTGCTGTTTCTTTATCAATTAATTTATCTAATAGATTATATATTGGATACATATAGTTTCCAATATGAGGAAAACTTACACGATATTTTTTATTTTCCATGATTTAAACCATCTCTTTTCTAATATTAAAATTATTTTGTTCAAGTATATCATAAAAACTTTCAAGCCTTGTATATAGTCCTTCTTTTCCCTCTTGTTCATCTAATATTAAATTTATACTTGGTATATTTTTTATTTTTCTAATTAATAATTCGTTTACTAAACTATCAGGTCCGACAAGGAAAAACAGAAAGATATATAATTCCTTGAATATCATTTATATATTCCTTTATTCCATTAATTAAATTTATACTTGGCTTCCAATATATACTTTTACTAATTTCTTCATATTCTTTAATTTTACTATTTACATTTGCATATACAATATTTGCACCTAGTTCTTCTAAATATTTAACTATAGGATAGCCTAAATATTTATCATACTCTATATATGGATGTGATACTAACAAAATATTCGGTCTTTTTTTATTTAATTTTATACTATTTTTTTGCCTCTTAAGTTTAAATTCATCATATCTTTTTTGTTTATTTTTAGCCTCAAAATATGCTCTAATAATTTTAGAGTAATTTTTTGTTATTTTAAGACCTAAATTAAAAAAGGCTTTAAAGTAAGTATTTCCTTTTTCATAATCAATATTTAATGTTAAAAAATTTGCATCAAAAATATTTTTGCAAATATCAAAAATTGCAAAAAATTTTACGCATATAGTTTTCTTTTTACCTTTAAATGAGCAAATTCTTGGTATAAATATATAGTCTATATTTTCCTCTTCTTTTCTATCTACTAAATCTTTAACATGACCAATAA
>CANRQA010000058.1 GCA_947632635.1 uncultured Clostridia bacterium
TAATATATGTAATACTTTCCTGATCCTTCTTCTAATTCTTGTACACTTCTTGTTACTTTTCCTTCTACATATTTTTCCTCTAATGTTCCTACTTTTCCTCCATTTAATATTATATTTTGATTTTCAAATGCTATTTCCTCTTTTATATTTCCTATTGTATTTAATATTACTGCCTCTTTTGCATTATCTATTATTCCTGTATTTATTACTGTTACCATTACTGTTGTGGTAAGTATTACTATTATTACTATCACTATTATTAATACTATTAGGCTTATTCCTCTTTTAATTTTATTATTTTCTATCATACTTTTACCTCTCTTTTTTCTTTTTTAAACGCAAAATACCAGTATTAGAATATTACCCATATCCTAACACTGGCTTTATTACATTTTCTATTTCTCTTTTTACAGTTTTTACAATTTTTTCCTCTTTTATTTTGCTTCTATTTTTATTTTTTAGTGTGTTGTATGTATGTATGTATGTATGTATGTATGTATAGTGTTTTCATATTTTCAGCCTCTCTTGTTTACATAGTTTTTATTTTTCCTTACACATTTATTTTAAATCATATCTAATTTTTTTTCAATACTTTTTTATTTAAAATTTCCTCTAATTTTATATTCTATTACAATTTTACAAACTTTTTAAATAAAATATTGTATTTATAATATTTATGTGATAACATATAATACATACTTATTTTTTATTATAATATTAATTTATTATATTTATACATATATGCAAAATTTTGTTTTTTATTAATGCCAAAAGGAGAGGATATTTGTGCCTAATTTAATTTTTTCTAGAAAAGCTTTTGAAAAATTACTTTTTGATTCTATTAATATGATTGAGGATGTAAAAATCTTTAGAAATAATTCTATTGAATCTTTTTTTAGTAGCGATTATTGTATATATGGGATATATAATATAACTCTAAAAAAAGGTGAAAAGAATCAACAAGATGAGGTTATTAAAAATAATAAATCAAAAATTTATATAAATGGTGCTAATAATTTAATATTTTATATTTCAGATTACAATAATCCTTTTATACTTAAAGAACTTGACTTTATTCAAAGTAATTATTTCTTTAGCATGGGTACTAAACAAACATTACTAAAACTACCAACATTTTTTGTTTTAATAATAAAGCGTTTAGAAATAACACCGGAAGGCTTAAAATATTGTTATCCTAACAAAAATATAATTGCATACGATGGATATTTAAATGGAAAATATAATTTAAATCTTTTTATGTTCCGTACTGTAACACAAAATGAGCTTGCAAATACAATAGAAAATTTTATATTTTCTAATAGGGGTTGTAACTTCAAATACATATATCCTATACAGTTTATTAATTCTCACTTAATAAATGTTGTTATAAAAATAGATAAAAATTTGAATATAAACGGAAATGTAAAAAGAGAAGTATTAACAATTGAAAAGAAAAATATTATATTATTCACTTATGATAATGATATTCAAATTTATATAAGTGATATAAAATTATCACAAAAAATACTAGATTTAGGCAATGCTTTTTTAAATAACCGTGGAAAAAGGCTTGAAATTAACTGCTTTGACAAATTAATAGTAATGATTTTTCAAAAATAAATAATTTTATTAAAAAAATGATGATATATAATTTAATTATATACCATCATTTTTTTACTTATCTTCATCTTCAATGCTTTCATCTAATTCTTTTTGTTGCTCAACAAATTTATTAAATACTGCTTCGCCAATCTTTTCATCAGTAACAGTATCATAAACTTCTTCACCATTTTCTTCTTTTATTTCAAGAATTACAACTTCGACATCTTCAGTAGCTTTTTCTTTTACTTCAGATAAAACTAAATATTCTTTTTCATCATCCATTACTACAACGTCTAAAATTTCAAATTTTACATCGTTGCCATCATCATCAGTAAGTGTTATAACTGGGCTAATATTCTCTAGCATTTCTAATTCGTCATGTTCATGCCCACAACCTGAACAACCAGCACATCCTGATATGCAACTGTCGTTTTCTTTGTTCATAAAATTTCTCCTCCTTAAATTTAATATATCCTATTATACACTATTTTGCTCTGTTTGTATATATTTTATCCATTTATTTTGATATTTTTGCTAAATATCCCTCTAAAATATATGTAGCAGCAAGCTTATCAGCATATGTATTTTTCTTTTTTTGCGATATATTAAGTTCTTTCATTGTCTTGTATGCAGATACTGTTGTAAGTCTTTCATCCCATTTTACTACTTTTACCCCAATATTTTCAATTAGTGGAATAAGCTCATCAATTTTTTCTGTTTTTTTTGAACTTGTCCCATTCATATTTTTAGGATACCCTATTACAACAGTTTCTATGTCATTTTCTAATATAATCTTTTTTATTTGAGATATAAACTTCTTATCACTACCATTTATTACTAATGTTTCTAGTCCTTGTGCTGTTATGCCAAGAGTATCTGATAATGCAAGTCCTACTCTTACATCTCCATAATCTATGCCTAATATTCGTTTCATAAAATTATACCACTTATATATCTAAATATTTTTTTATCATCTCTTGTAAAAGGTCATCTCTTTCAATTTTACATATTAAAGCTCTTGCATTTTGATGAGATGTTATGTATGTAGGATCTCCTGACAAAATATACCCAATTATTTGACTTACTGGTTCATATCCTTTGTCTTTTAGAGCTGCAACTACTTGTTCCATAATCTCTTTTACTCTTTTAGACTCATCTTTTTGTGGTTTAAATACAGTTGTGTTTTGATCCATTAAAATCACTCCTTTATATTATTTTTATTGTATTTCTTGCTTTCATTCCATCCATATACTTATCTAGTTTTTGTACTTCTTTTTCAATATTACTTTGTTTTCTAAATGTATGTATTAATATTTGAGTATCTACGTTAACCTGCTTATCATCTACATATTCATATATTCCTTTATACTTTGATAATAATTTTTCTATTTGTGGTTGTACTGCCTGAGCCGTTTTATTAGGTAATATAACAATAAACTTTTTACCACTATATCTTATGCAAATACTTTCTTTTGGTAATGTTTCCCTTGTTATATTAGCAAATTTAGCAAGTAAAATATTTCCTGTATCTCTACTATAACTTTCATTTACTTCTGGTAATCCAACAAGCCCTATTAATACCATTACTGAATTATCATACTTTGAAATTATTTTTCTGGTATTTGAATATAAATATATATTATTGTAAAAAGTAGTTTGTTCATCTTCATTTCTTGCAAGTTCTAAAGTATTATGAAATTCTGTATCTTCAATAAAGATAGATAAATTTTTTCGCATACTTTCGATATATTCATCAATAAATTTTTCGTAAGCCTGAACTTTTTTGCTTTCTACTAGCCAAAAACCGATATATTTATTATTATAATATATTGGTATAAATAGTGCAGATCTTATATTTCTTTCTATTGCACTCTTATACAGTAATGTTTGGTTTTGTGGTACTGTAATATATTTTGAATTATTTTTTGATATATTTCCTTTAAAATTATTATCACTTGCAATATCTGCTAATATCCCTTTATATTCATCTTCAACATTACTTGCTTTTACTTCATAAGTAGTACCATCATATAAAAGAATAGAAGAATAGTCAATATCTAATTTATTTATTAAAGAATTATTAAGATTTTCAAATCTTTCATCTGCAGGTATATCTTTACCCATAATCTCAAACATATTTTGAGTTACTTCTATAATTTTATGCTTCATATCACTATTATAGAAGTTTAATACATTTTTATAATAATTAGACATAGCAAGTATTAAGATCAATAATATTATTAACAAAAATATTAAACAATATAAAAATATGTCCAATAGTTTCATTTCCTTTCTTCATTAGTTTATTTAAATAAAGTACCTTTCTTTGTAGCTTGTTTCCCAGTTGGGCGAGATGTCGCAACTGGATATATAGAATTAATAATATTTGATAAATTATCCTTAAACTCATCAGTAAAAGTAGCAAATTTATTAGAATATTTATACACCATTTCTACATATTTCTTATAGTTTTCTATATCCATTGGTAAGATATAATATGGTATATTTGCTGAATTGAATAATTCATCGTACATTTTTAAATCATAGCTTGTATATGTGGCAATACCATCTAATATGTCCTTTGCTGTTAACACGCACTTTACATGTTTATTTATTATAACCCTTATTTTATTCATAGGTATTCCGCGAGATTTTAAATTTCTTAAAAACATAGTAAGCTGATTAATATTTAAAATGTCCATATCTTGAACTACATATATTTCTTGTGCAATTCTAAAATATTCAACTGGAGTTGAAAAGTCTGTATCTATTAATATTACATTATTGTTTTGAGATACAGTATCAATTGCAACACTTGCATTATATGATTTTCTATCTTCTCCGGGCATTCCAGTATATATACTAAGTTTATCATAAACAAGTGGTTCATTTAATCCATTTGATGCATATTTTAAGCTTTCAGCGGCAATATTTCTTTTACCTTCATTATCATAAGTATATATAGTATATGTATCTCTTTTTTTTGTTAAATCAACTATAGCAGTTTTTATTTTATTTTTTGCAAAATAAGTTCCTATAGCATTGATACAAAATGTAGTTCCTACTTTCGGTGCTCCTACAAAACAAACTGTTTTTTTATAATCTTTTGGGACCTCATATACGTTTCTTACAACTTCTTTTTCTACTACTTGAGTTACAATTTGTGGTTCTGATGGTACTTTTTGAACTACAATTTTTTCAACTATTTCTGGTTCTCTTTTTATTTCAATAGCTTTAGCATCCTCTTGATTATTAAGTATCTTTTGTGGTTTATGTTCTACCTTTTGTTCCTCCAAATGAGGTTTTGGGCTTTCAGTTTGTTGTGGTTTAGCTTGTGGTTGAGCCGGTGTATATTGACCGGATATAGCCATAATGCCTTGATATTTTTGATTATTCTCAGACAAGAACTGCTTTACATCAATCGGTAAAAAATTTATTACAACTCTCAACTGCTCATTTGTATATTGAGTAGAAATTCTATCAAATATTTCATTATATTTGTCTGTAACCCCATTTTGATTTTTATAGTACGAAATTATTCTCTGAATTTCGATTTCTGATACTTCGTTAGATTTATATACATTTTCACCTATTACTTTTTCATAAAATTTCTTTACATCCTTTTTTAAATATGGACTATGTATTGCATCACAAACTTTACCTTTTGTCCTATTTTGTCCAGTAAGTACAGTATACATTCCTAGATTAAATAATTTAGCTAAGAATTCATCACCATCTTTTCTCCTATCTGATGCAACATATATAATGCTTTTTGCATCATATATATCTGTCATACTATCGATATTTTTAAAAAGATAATCGTCAATTTGCGCATAATTTGTTGTTGGAAACTTTTCAAGTTCTTCAAGTAAAACTGCTCTATCATATCCACCTGCTGAAAGTTCCTGCACAAATTGTTTAAAGTAATATACATTTTTATATTCTAATTTTTCATTATATTTTTCATTATAAAATTTAACGATACCTTTTACAGTGTCATCATTATTTATTCCAAAAAGTACTTTCATATTTTCATTTCCCCTTTAAATATTTTATCTTATGTTATTGTTACAAACGCATAAACAAGCGGTAAACATTGAATTATAACCATAAATATCGCTATGCCTACAATTAGTCTTTGCCCAATTATTTTATGTTCTAATACTTCTGAGCCAATAACATAAAATTGATACAAAGCATATATAAATATAAGCGTTACAACTGGCCAAGAATATTTTTGAATAAATATTAAAATATTCATTGTAGTATCTAATATTTTATCATTAGTAATTATTGATGTAGCTGCAAATGTTACATTGCTTATTATTCCAGCAATTATTGCAAATATAATTGCAAATATTGTAATTTTTTTATATACCATACTCAATTTCTCCTTGTTTCATTTAATCCTTTAATCATATCATTTCTAATATATTTTACTATAAAATACATCAAATATCAAGTACTATTATGCAAAAAGTTCAAATACTTAAAATAAATGATTTTTTTATTTTTCCTGTAATTTTTTAGTTTAAATATTGACTTTTAGTATTTTTTTATGTATAATATATTAGTACATATAGTTAGTCAAATATACCCCGGAAAGTTTGACGAAACTAAATTTTAATTTTTAGGAGGAAAGTATGAATAATACTACACATAGCGTAAAGGCTAAAGAAATAGAAAAAAAATGGTATATTATAGATGCTAAAGAAAAACCTCTTGGTAGAGTTGCTACTGAAGTAGCTAAACTATTAAAGGGTAAGCACAAACCAACTTATACAACAAATTTAGATTGTGGTGATAACGTTATTGTTATCAATTCTGATAAAATAATTTTAACTGGGAATAAATTAAATAATAAAGTATATAGACATCATTCTGGTTATATTGGTGGAATGAAAGAAATAAAATATAGTGACCTTATGGCTAATAATTCTGATAAAGCATTGCTTATTGCAATAAAAGGTATGCTACCAAAAAATTCACTTGGTAGAAAATTACTAACAAATGTAAGAGTATTTAAAGGTGAAGAGCATGACCATCAAGCTCAAAAACCAGAAATATGGAATTTTTAGGAGGATATAAGATATGGCAAAAAAAGAATATATATATGCTACAGGAAAAAGAAAATCATCTATTGCAAGAGTTAATATAATTCCTGGAACAGGTAAAATAACAATTAATAAAAAAGATATGAATGACATTTATACTTTAGATACATTAAAAGCTATCGTATTAAAACCATTTAATGTTACTAATATGATGGAAAAATATGATGTTGTAGCTACTGTAAACGGTGGTGGATTTGTTGGTCAAGCAGGAGCAATATCTCATGGTATAGCTAAAGCTTTAGCAACTACTGATCCAGATGTTCGTTTAACATTAAAAAGAAATGGTCTTTTAACTAGAGATTCAAGAGTAAAAGAAAGAAGAAAATATGGACTAAAAAAGGCAAGAAAAGCCCCACAATTCAGCAAAAGGTAGATCATATTTACAAAAAAGATTATACAAAAACTCGGAAGTTTTATTTTCCGAGTTTTTTCTTTAAAAATTATCAGCTAGAAAAAAGTCAATTGCGTTAATATGTTTTATTCCGTTTCTTGATAAATCTTCTTTATCTAAAGAAATTACATATTTAACATAATTATCGTTAATGCAATCATATGCACTAAATTCTCTTTTTATAGTTTCCTCATTATTTAAGTATAAACTTACTTGTATATATTTAACTTCTTTGTTTTTAATAGCAATAAAATCAACTTCGCCTTTTTTTGTTTTTCCAACATAAACTTCATATCCTCTTACAATTAATTCATTATATACTAAATTTTCAAGACAAATAGAATAATTTATCTCTTTACTATTATTTTTTATTTTTTTTATTCCTAAATCTGATGCATAAAATTTATTTAATGTTTTCAATACTTTTTTGCCTTGTACATCATATCTATATACCCTATTAATTATGAATGTTGAGCATAGAGCATCGATATAATTATATAACGTTTCTGTTGAAATATCTTTATATTCTTGTTTTAAATAATTTTTTACATTTCCACTCGAAAATTCTTTGCCCTCTATCTCTAAAAGATATTGCAATATTTTATTAAATGATGTTATATCCTTAAGCCCCATTCTTTCAACAACATCTTTTAGCAATATAGAATCATATACATCTGATATATAGCTTAATTTAGCATTTTCATCATCAAAAGAAAATCTTTGTGGTAAAGTTCCCCATTCAAATATGTCAAATAATAATTTTTCATAATCTTTAATATCAGTATTTGTAAGCTCAATCGCCTCTTTAAAAGTTAGTGGATTTACCCTAAAACTTACATATCTCCCAGATAAATCTGTTGATAATTCAATAAAAGTCATTTTACTATTAGAACCTGTTATAAAAATACTAAAATTATTAGTTATTCTTAAAGAATTAATACCTACCTCAAAATCTTTTACTTTTTGTATTTCATCTAAAAAAACATAATAAACATTTTTATCTTTTACTAACGATTTTATATATGTATCTAAATCTTTTGCACTCTTTATATTACTATAATCTAATGATTCAAAATTTATATATATTATATGTTCTTTATCTATTCCTTTTTCTTCTAGTTCATCCATTATCTGTGTTAATATAATTGATTTTCCAGATCTCCTAAGTCCATAAATTATTTTTATCAAACTTGTTTCGTTATAAAAATTGCGAATTCTACTTAAATATGTATATCTTTTTATCATATATATCACCTAATATAATTGTATCATATAATATTGGTTTTGTAAAGTTTTTTCGATACATCGAAAAAACTTTTATTTTTTTGCATTTTTTTCGTTCTATTTTGTGTTAAAAAATTAATATATAGTATCATTTAAATTAATTAAAACATATCATATTATATAAATTATTATACTTATAAGGAGGAGTTATGAATAACCAAAATCGTTTTTATAATAATGGTACTAATTATAATCAAAATTGCAATAAAGAAAATTGTTACTATGATAATTCTAATGTTCAAAGCACTTACATAATAGGTCCTACTGGGCCAACAGGCGCTACTCGGACCTCAAGGAGTACCTGGTGTACAGGGACTTCAAGGAGTTCAAGGATCAGTAGGT
>CANRQA010000059.1 GCA_947632635.1 uncultured Clostridia bacterium
ATAAGAAAAAAATAGCGAGTTAGAAAAAAATATTTTCTAATTCACTACTTTTTTTGCTACTTTTTCAGCAGCCTCTTAAATAGCTAGCTTCTTTTTTACAAAAAAAATACACTTTCATAAAAATATGAAAATGTACTTCTTTTAAATTATTCTTCGACTGGATAAACACTAACTTTTTTACCAGTTTTTCCTTTTCTTTCAAATTTAACAACACCATCAATTAATGAATATAATGTATAATCTTTTCCAAGACCAACATTTACTCCAGGATGGATTTGTGTTCCTCTTTGTCTATATAATATATTTCCAGCTAAAACAAATTGACCATCAGCTCTTTTTGCACCAAGTCTTTTTGATTCACTATCTCTACCATTTCTAGTAGAACCCATACCTTTTTTATGTGCCATCTATTCTCAACTCCTTTATATAAAATTTCATTGTTAAAACTAAAATTAAGCTTCTTCTTGTGACTTATCTTCAGTCTTTTCTTCAGCTTTTTTTGCTCTTGTTGTAGTAGAAATTTTTTCAATTTGTATTTTTGTATATGGTTGTCTATGTCCTTGTGTTCTTCTATAATTCTTTTTAGCTTTATACTTAAATACAACGATTTTTTTGTCTTTTCCATGACCTACAACTGAAGCTTCAACTTTAGCACCTTTTACAGTATTTTCACCAACTGTAACTTTTTTACCGTCTGATATAAACAAAACTTTATCAAAGGTAATTTTGCTTCCTTCTTCTGCACTTTCAATTCTGTCTACAAAAACGATATCTCCTTCTTGTACTTTGTACTGTTTACCACTAATTTCAACTATTGCGTACATTTTATTTCCTCCTTTTTTCTTGCTTGCTCTCACCATAAAGGTGGTAATAAATTACACTTAAAATACCTTTTCTGTGTGGAATACGGTATATATTTTAACATTTTTTTTAAGATTTGTCAAGGAATTCTTTTAATTTTTCTTCAGCATTTAAAAATATTTCACTACTAAGTCTTTCTAATTCATTTTTTGAAAATTTACTTAATACAAAATTGCACAAATCTTCATTTTCATGACGAGCCCCACCAATACCTATTCTAATTCTTGGTATTTCTCGTGTATTTAACATTTGTACAATATTTTTCATACCATTATGTGTTCCGCCACTTCCCTTTATTTTATATCTAACCTCTCCAAATAATATATCAATATCATCAAAAATTATTATTATATCATTATCTTCTATTTTATACCAATTTTTTAATTTTACTACAGCATTACCACTTAAATTCATAAAAGTTTGTGGCTTTACAATAACTACTTTTTCATTAAATAACATTGTTTCACAAATTTTACTATCTAATGATTTTTTTTCTACACTAAAATTATATTTGTTCTCTAAATATTCTAAAAACATAAATCCTACATTATGCCTTGTTTTTTCATATTCTTTACCTGGATTTCCTAGTCCAACTATCATTTTCATTTTGCTCTCACCCAATCTATTTTTATAATTTTACTTGTTTTGATATTATTTTTAAATATAACATAAAAATGCTTGAATTTTTAGTAAATTTATAGTATTATTATATATGAATTTAAATTATATGTCAAATAGATTTTTCAAACTTTGAAAGTGGTGATATAACTTTGGTAGAAAACTTATTTAAAAAATTACATATAAAAACTAAACCTGATAAAGTTTTAACATATATATTATACGGTATTACGATATTTTTAGTGCTTATGTCACTTCGGCCGTATATTATCATTTGTTGTTGGAGATACGCATATTAAGGAAAATATTTCTCCCTATGTATACTCTGTCTTTTTTATAATACCAGCACTTGCATTTTGTTTTTTTGTAAATTCTGGTATTCCAAAAAACGATATTACAAAAATAAATATGTATATTATTACTTGTACAATGGTTGCTATAATACTTGGTGGAATGTCATGTACATGGCTTTCAAATGCAATATGGTGGTTACTTAAAAGACTTCCAAATTATGAGCTTGTTTATAGCACATATCCTGAACTATTTACTCCTGCTATTAAAACAGCTTGTCTTGCAATACCATTTGTAACAATATTTAAAATAATAGATTATTTTTTACTTATATTTAGAGATGAAGATTTACCAAAATCTATTGCCGGATTTACTGGACTTACTCTTTCAAAATCAAATAATAAAGATACTGGTCCTTTTACTTGCGAAACAGTTATTTGTACTGTACAAGGCTCTTCTGTTCCAGTAGTAGTACCAGAGAAAAAACGTTATGAGGCAACACTTGTTCAAGGTGCTACTGGTACTGGTAAAACTGCAACTGTACTACTACCTATGAGTGCTCTTGACCTTGAGAGAAAACATTTCTTTAGAGAATATGCAAAAAAAATTGGATATTCAATGTTAAAGCAAGGTATTGCATATATTTCTGGGCCATTTAACAATGAATTTATGAATAGGAATTTTTCTTTAAACTACTTAACACCAAAACGTGGTATGGAAGAAGAATTTATGAATAATGTAAAACCTATGTTACAATATATAGATAACGCAACTGGCAAAGTAACATATAGAGATATTGGTATTACTGTACTTGAAAATGATGGTAATTACATATCAAACTTTATTGGTGTTGCAAAGAACTTTGATATTGATGTATTATCAATTGACCCAGGTGCTCCTGAAACAACACTTAGTATAAACCCATTTGCAATACCAGACCCTGCTAAAGTTGCTTCAATTGTAGCCGACGTTTTAAATTCTATGTATGAAAGCACTGGCGGTGGTAAAGCTGGTGACCCATTCTTTACACAAGTTACAATTGATGCTTTTCAAAACTTGTCAATATTACTTAAAGAAATGTACCCTATTTTGCATAATGGAGAAATAGCAAGTCTTGAAGATATGCTAGAACTTTTATATAATTTTGACGCTGTTGAAGAAATGACAGAAGAAATGAAAAAAATACCAGAACTTGAACAAAAATATAAACTACTTATTAGATATTTTGAAAAGAATTTCTATAAACCTGCTCTTAATATTAACGGATATGAAATTCCTGGTACACGTGGTAGTGGTAGAAAAGATACAGAAAAATTCCTTTATGGTGCTATTACACAGTTAAACAACTTAGTTAGACATCCTGGTCTTAAAGCAGCACTTTGTGGTAAAAAGAATTTAATTGATTTCGATAAGGCCTTAGAAAATGGCTCTATAATTACCGCTTGTTCAAGAAAAGGTGAACTTGGTATAATACAAGCAAAGGCTTTTGGTATGTTCTTTATACTTCAATTCCAAGATGCAGTCTTAAGACGTAAAGGAAATGAAGAATCAAGAACTCCACATTTCTTGTATATAGATGAGTTCCCTGAATATATCAACAAAGATATGGAAGTAATGTTTACTTTATTTAGAAAATATAGATGTGGTGTTACTGTTGCAATACAAAACTTATCACAACTTGAAAAAAGTGGCCAAGCATATTATAGACAAGTAGTACTTGCAAATACTAAAACACAAATTGTATTTGGTGATACAGTTCCAGAAGATAGTTTATACTGGGAACAAGCATTTGGAAAGGAAAAGGTTCCAGATGCTACAACTACATTTGATGCTACTAATGGTATAAACAAAGGTACTGGTAAGACAGTAATTGTTAAGAAGAAAAAGGAACGTGCTGAATCATATAAAATTGCAGAGCAAGGTTTTGGTAAAGTATATTACAAAACTAAAAATGCTGCTGGTAAAACAATATTTGGTAAGGGTAAAACTAGTTTCTTAGATGCAAAATACAAAGAAAAATTTGATTCACAAATGTATAACTTTGAAAAATATATGATGAGTAAACCTGATAATCCTACAATTATCATAGATGATAGTGATGATACTACAGATAATGATAATCTATTTGGAGTAAATACTACTACTAGATTAAATGAAGAATTAAAAAAAGTAATGGATAATGATACTAATGAGGCTCATATGGATAATGTTGTAAAGGCTTCTGAAGATAATACAAATATATTTGTTAATTCAGATGAAAATACAATGAGTGAAGCTCCAGATATACCAGATGATTTTGAAATTATATTTGAAGATGTAGACCCAACTTTAGAAGATTCTTCTGTTGATGGCGGTGCAATTACTGAAGACTATGAGCCACCTGCTATAAAGAAAAATGATAAATAAAAAATAATGTAAGTATAAATCTTTATGCTTACATTATTTTTATACAAAATCTTAATATATTATTCCATTATTATCACTATATTCTTTCATAATTTTAAAGCATTCATCTCTATCAATTTGTTTTAAAGAAATTAAATTATTTTTATTTTTCTTTATACACTCATAAATATCATCATCTCTAAAGCCAATTTCTTTTGCATCTTTTCTATCACAAGCAAAATATATCTGTTTAATATTTGCCCAAATTATAGCTGCTAAACACATTGGACAAGGTTCACATGATGTATATAATATATAGTTTGATAAATCATTTGTATCTAATTTTTTACAAGCCTTACGAATAGCAACTATTTCTGCATGTGCTGTTGGGTCTTTTTCTTTTATAACTTTGTTATTACCTTTTGCAATAATATTTCCAGTTTTATCAACTATAACTGCTCCAAAAGGCCCACCTTCTAAATTTTTCATTCCTTTAGTTGCCGTGTCTTTTGCTATTTTCATATATTTATTCATTTACTTTACACCTCTAATTTTTTATTTACGTTAAAAAATTTATTATTTTAATATTGCTTCTGCTAACATCTCTAATTTTTCCATATCAGTTTTCTTTAATGTTGATTTTATTGTAACAGTTGGCTCTACTATTTCAATATTTTTCATTGTAGATAATATTTCTTTTATTATTTTACCTGAATTTGGAGCCCATGTTCCATTTTCAATAATTCCTACTTTTCTATTTTGATAATTTTTTTCTTTTAAATCTAATAATAAATTTCTCATAGGTGTAAATACTTCCATATTATATGTTGATGCGGCAAATATAATCTTACCATATCTAAAAGAGTCCTCTACTGCCTCAGCAAAGTCTTCCTTTGATAAGTCTGCAAGTACTACCTTACTTGCCCCGTTTTTTTCTAGTATCTCTTTTAACTTTTTGCAAGCATTATATGTATTTCCATGGATAGAAGCACAAGCTATATATACCCCATCACTTTCTACTTCATATTTACTCCAAATATCATATTTGTTAATATAATGAGTTAAATTTTCTTTTAAAATTGGTCCATGTAATGGGCAAATCATTTTAATATCAAAAGTACTTACTTTCTTTAATAACGCTTGTACTTGCATTCCATATTTTCCTACTATATTAAAATAATATCTTCTTGCTTCACAGTCCCAATCTTCTTCTGTATCTAATGTACCAAATTTTCCAAAAGCATCTGCTGAAAATAACACTTTTTCATATTCCTCATATTCCACCATTACCTCAGGCCAATGTACCATTGGTGCCATGATAAAACGTAACTTATGCTTTCCTAAATCTAAAATATCACCATCTTTTACTTCAATTTTTCTTTCAGCTAAGTTAGTTATATCAAAAAATTGTGGTAAAAAGATAAATGTTTTATTATTTCCAACTAATTTTATATTTGGATATTTATTTATTATTGTTTCAATGTTATATGCATGGTCAGGCTCTAAATGCGAAATAATTAAATAATCTGGTGTCTTTCCATTTAAAGTTTTTTCTAAATTTTCTAACCATTCTTCTGTTTTTCTTTCATCAATTGTATCAAGAACAGCTATCTTTTCATCAATAATTACATATGAATTATATGAAATACCATTTGAAACTTTGTATTGGTTTTCAAATAATTCTATATCTTTGTCATCTGCTCCTATATATTTAATATTATTTGAAATTATTATATCTTTCATGTTATACCACCTTTTCCTTTCTATTAGCTTTTTTGCCAAATAAATCCCTTTTACTTCATACTTTATCTTTCATATTCATAATAATACAAAATATTATTATCTATATCAAATATTCCAAATGAAACCGAATAATATAAATCATCTAATACTTCTTCTATACTATGTTTATCTTTTGCCCCATTACTTCTATTTGTAAATATCCAATATTTATTCTTTATATAAGGGATTTTATTATAAATATTTTCTCTTGAATATCTTTGCATTATTTTTATTAGTTTTTCATCTATCTCACCATTTATCCAAGCACTATTATTTTCTATTTTATTTAAAATCCTTTTTATTTGCCAAGTTGACAAATACAATTTTTCTAATTTTTCTTCATCGAAAATTTCTCCATGTGATAAAGTTATTACTTCCCTTTTGCAAATTAATGGAATTAAAAATTCAAGGCCTTTATATGATGGTTCTATTTCAACATATAAATTCCATCCTACTATTAAAAAGCAAATAATAGATAATATTATAATAAAAATAATTAGTATTTTCTTATTCATATTATTTTTCCTCAAATCCATGTATAGATATAAAAATATCTATATCATATTCTTTTATTACACCACTACGCACTGAAAGACTTGCAAAATTATATAATGTGCTAGATAATAAACTTTTAGCAACATTAGATGTATCATTATAATATTTAGTTATATTTTTAGGTTGAGAATAATCATATTTATCATGTAATTTTATTTCTAAATTCCATTTATCACTAATTTTGTTTCCTTTTATATATAAATCAGCACTATGTATTGAAAAGTATAAATCTTTATCATTAAAACTCATTGGAAAAGATTTATCTTTTTTACTATCAAATGTAAATTCATTACAATTTTTACCATATTTTTTTATTATATTATTTATATTTTCCTGAAAATATTTATCCTCTGTTATTTCTTTTATAACTTTACCTTCCGTTATAACGAGATTTTGTGGAGCTTGCAATAAAGAATGTCGTAAAAAATCTGCTGAAATTGGAAATTCTGCATATTTTTCACCTAACTCAATTACCGTCTGCCAAAACACAAATTGCATTTTTTTAAAAGTATTTTTTTCATATTGTTTCTTATTTCTACTCAAATTAAATATAAAACTAATACTTGTAATCATAGTTTTTATACTATCTTTATCAGTAAAGTTTCCCTTACTTATTTTATAAATCCCCTCTTGAAATTTCCTTACTTTTTTATATAAGCCATATGCTTGATTTAAACTTATTGTTTTCGCACTTTTCGGTATTTCATCTTTATTAGTTTGTTGTATATTTTTTATATCGTAATTAACTTGATTTTTTATTATATTATAATTTCCATATGGTATTTTATTTAAATATTGATATGTTAAATATCTATCTGTTAACCACATTTGTTGATATTTATTAATATTTTTATTATCTGTTAATTTCATAATATTGTTATATAGTGTTTTTTCTCTAATATTTATTTTTTTAGGCATTTTCAAGTCTAAAAATAAATATATATTTTTTAAACAACTATTTCCAAAAACGTTACTAGAAACTTTCATATCTTTTTTACATAATAAACATTCGTGCATATCTTCCACTTCTTTCATATTAATTTATTTTGATATAATTTAATATATTTACTTATTTAACTCTAAATTTTTCTTTTTTTCTTCTACTACATCAATTAACTCTTGTTCAGTTGGTAAATGTAATTTATAAATAGAAGAAAATATATTCTTATTATCCTCTGGCAATGTATATTTAACTACTGTTTTATTTTTCAATGTAGAAAGTAATATTCCAACAGTTGGATTTTCATCTTTATTTTTAATTTCTCTATCATAATAATTTACATACATCTGCATTTGCCCTATATCCTGATGTGTTACTTTTCCAATTTTTAAATCAATTATAACAAAACACTTTAAAAGCCTATTATATAAAACTAAATCAGGATAAAAATGATCTTATTCTAATATTATTCTAACTTGTGATCCTACAAACATAAAACCTTTTCCTAATTCCAGTAGAAATTCTTTCAAGTGCTCTAATATATTTTTCACTAAATCAGTTTCTAAATAATCTGTATTTTCTTTAATATCAAGGAACTCTAATACAAATGGGTCTTTAACTAAATCTTTTGCCGTTTTTAATTCATGTCCTTTAGTAGATAAATTCAATACTTTTTCTTTATTTGCAGATAAAATTAATCTTTCATATAATAAAGAGCCAATTTGCCTTTGAAGTTCACGAACACTCCAGCTTGAATTTATAGTTTCTTTAATATAGAAATTTCTTTTTGATTCATCTTCAATTTTTATTAATTCAAGATAATGTGACCAACTCAATTCGGTCAACACTGTTGAACGAATTTAAAACAAGCAATAAAACTTTCTCATTCTTCTTAAATTTATAATTGAAAATCCTTTTCCAAATTCATTTGTTAATTTTTGTGACAATTTTTCTAGTACAGTTTCACCATATGAAGCTCTTTCATCACCCCGTTGTATTTCCATAATAGCTTTTCCAATATTCCAATATAAATTTAACTGCATTATATACTTTATTTCTACTATCAATTACTAATTCCTTAATATTGTTAAATATATTGTTAATTTCATTTTCGTTATTTATTAAATTATTATTCAAAA
>CANRQA010000060.1 GCA_947632635.1 uncultured Clostridia bacterium
TTGTAGTTTTTGTTTGATTACGTTCATTTCAAACACCATCCTTTCTTTTTATTGATAGGATGACTTTTTTTGCATTAGAAAAATCAACCATTTCTGATTGATTTGTACTGTCTACTCATAAAAGTTCGAGCAGACTCGGAACTGGAGCGGGTTGTGGGAATCGAACCCACGGCAAAAGATCGGAAGCCTTTTATTTTACCACTAAACTAAACCCGCATATATTTAATATAACATATAACTTTGTTTTTGTCAAATGCATTAAATGTATAAATGCAAGTTTAAATGACAAAAATCGACAATAATAACGTTAAAATTTATTTGACATTTTACATAACCTGTGATATAATAATTACAAAATTTTGGTAACTAAAAGAAAAATTTATTTTAGGAGGAGAATTAAAATGTGCAATTATGAAAATGAAATTAGTGAGGAAAAAATTGTATTTATGGACATCAAAGGTGGAAGTGCTATATGGCACACTAGACATAAAAAAAGAGTCACAGACAGTTTTAATATTTATAAGAAAGATTTAAATAATGGTCTTTTGTATGTCCTTAATTTAAGAACAAATGGTGTAGTTAAGTATACGATATTTTCGGTAGTTTTGCCTAAAGAAGAACTAAAAAAAGTACGGACAGATTTGTCTGGTTATGATGCAACAATTTGTGAAAGATATAAGGATAATATGCAGATTTTGATGAGTGGTGTTGATGATTTATACATTATTTTTAGAAATTTCCAAGAATTAGATGGAGATTGTGATATTATAGTGAAAAAAATAGTCGCAAAAGAAAAGTTCAATGTGATTGAATTTATGCCTCTTGTAACAAAGAAATCGGATAAGATTACAGGACATGAATATTATTTTGAAGGCACTGGTGATTTTCGTGTAGTATTAGAGCTTGCTATTGAAAAAAAGAAAGTTTATGAATTTCCGAATTCAGAGCAACTTCAAAATATACATGAGAAGAAATGATACAAAGGCCACTAAACTTAAATTAGTTTAGTGGCCTAAATATTTTCTGATAAGCAGAAAAGTAAAGTTTAAGAATAATAAAAAATGTAAATCATTAAATAGTAAAATCAACTATAATGAAATTCTACTTTTTTAGACTTTATTCTTGACTTTGAAATTTTATTGGTATAAAATATTTTTGTATAAATTTTAAAGGGAGGAATAAAAATGGATTTAAAAGGATCAAAAACAGAAGCTAATTTAATGGCTGCTTTTGCAGGCGAATCTCAAGCAAGAAATAAATATACATATTATGCTTCAAAAGCAAAGAAAGATGGATATGAACAAATAGCAGCAATATTTGAAGAAACTGCTGGAAACGAAAAAGAACACGCTAAACTATGGTTTAAATTATTACATGATGGAGAAGTACCATCAACTGAAGAAAATTTAAAAGATGCAGCATCTGGTGAAAATTATGAATGGACAGATATGTATGCTGATTTTGCAAAAACAGCAAAAGAAGAAGGATTTAACCACATCGCATATTTATTTGAAGCAGTTGGAAAAATAGAAAAAGAACATGAAGAAAGATATAAAAAACTACTTGCAAATATTGAAGAAGGAAAAGTATTTGAATGTGGTGAAGTAAAGATTTGGAAATGTAGAAACTGTGGACATATACATGTATCTACATCAGCACCTTCAGTATGTCCAGTATGTGCACATCCAAAATCATTCTTTGAAATAAAAGCAGAAAATTATTAATAAGGAGCTATTATATATGAAGTTAGATATATATATTAATAAAGAAACAAATAATATTATGGAAGTTATAGACGGAAATAATATAAATTGTGAAGGGTATGAAAAATTAATACCAAATACTGTCGATGCAGCAAAAGAAAAACATGTACCATATCTATCTTTACAAGATGATAACATTTTGTTTGTACAAGTTGGAAGTGTAGAACATCCAATGGATGAAAATCATTATATAAATGCGATTTATGTAGTAAGTGATGATATGCTATATAAAAAAGTATTAAAACCAGGAGAAAAACCAGAACTTACAATAAAACTTAATAACACATCAAATGTTGAAGTCTTTGCATACTGTAATTTACATGGACTTTGGAAAGCATCGTTATAATTTAATAAAAGATTTAAAAGGTTAAACAAACTTTTTAAGTCTTTTTTTCTATGTTGCTTGAAAAAAAGATTAGTATGAAGTATAATTATTTTGTATATAAAAGGAGTAAAAAATGGAGAAAATAATTGAACGATTAGCACTTGAACTTGGAATTAGAAAATCTCAAGTAAAATCAGCCATAGAACTTATTGATAATGGGAACACTATTCCATTTATAGCAAGATATAGAAAAGAAGTAACAGGTAATTTAGATGATGAAATACTTAGAAACCTAAATGATAGACTTATATATTTAAGGAATTTAGAAGCACGAAAAGAAGAAGTAATACATTTAATATCTGAACTTCAAAAATTAACTCCAGAGCTAGAAGAAACTATAAAAAATGCAAATATGCTTACAGAAGTAGAAGATTTATACAGACCATATAAACAAAAGAAACGCACAAGGGCAATTATTGCAAAAGAAAAAGGGTTAGAAGAACTTGCAAAAATAATATTAAAACAAAAAGAAACAAGTAGTATTAATGAAATAGCAAGCAGATTTTTAAATAAAGAAAAAGAAGTATTAACAGTAGAAGATGCAATAAATGGAGCTTGTGATATTATAGCAGAGGATATTTCAGATAATGCAAAATATAGAAAACAAATACGCAAAATCTCATATAATACTGGAAAACTTGTAACAACTGCTACAAAACCAGACGAAAGAACAACTTATGATATGTATTATAATTTTAGTGAAAATATTAATAAAATACCATCACATAGATTACTTGCAATAAATAGAGGTGAAAAGGAAGAAGCCTTAAAGGTAAAATTTGAGGTAGATGAAGAAAAAATTATTTCATATTTACAGAAAGAGATTATAAAAAAAGAAAGTCCTTTTAAGGAGATATTAGAATTAACAATTAATGATGCATATAAAAGACTAATAAAACAATCTATCGAACGTGAAATACGTGCTGATAAATTTGAAGAAGCATCAGAAGCAGCAATAAAAGTATTTGGCGTAAATATAAAAAACTTAATACTTAGTGCTCCATTAAAGGGATATACAATAATGGGCTTTGACCCTGCTTATAGAACAGGATGTAAAATAGCAGTAATTGATGAAACTGGAAAACTTCTTGACTATACTACTATATATCCAACTGAACCCCAAAATGATATAGAGGGAGCTACTAAGAAATTATTAGAACTTATTAAAAAATACCAAATAGGTATGATATCACTTGGAAATGGTACAGCATCCCGTGAATCTGAAAAATTTATTGTATCAGTTATAAAAGAAGCAAAAGAAAAATTTAATTTAGATGTATATTATGCAATAGTAAGTGAAGCAGGAGCTTCTGTATATTCTGCTTCAAAACTTGCAACAAAAGAATATCCAGATATAAATGTATCAATAAGAGGAGCTATATCAATTGCAAGAAGACTACAAGACCCAATGTCAGAACTTGTAAAAATAGATCCAAAAAGTATAGGTGTAGGTCAATATCAACATGATGTAAATCAAAAAAGATTAAGTGAAACTTTAGCAGGAGTAGTAGAAGATGCAGTAAATAGTGTAGGTGTAGATATAAATACGGCAACACCATCATTACTTTCTTATGTAGCAGGAATAAATAATACAGTATCAGAAAATATAGTAAAATATCGTGAAGAAACAGGAAAATTTACATCACGTAAAGAGTTTTTAAAAGTGCCTAAACTTGGAAAAGCAGCATTTGTGCAATGTGCAGGTTTTTTAAAAATACCTGAATCGAAAAATATATTAGATAATACAATGGTACATCCCGAATCTTATGATATAGCTACAAAAGTGCTTGAAGAAATTGGAATAGATGTAAAAAATTATAATAATAAAAATACAGAAGATATAATAAATAAACTTGAAAATATTGATATAGAAAAATTAGCTTTAGAACTTAATGTTGGGGTTCCAACACTTACCGATATTATATTAGAATTAAAAAAGCCAGGAAGAGATATAAGAGATGAACTACCAAAACCAATTTTAAAAAGTGATGTGTTAAAAATAGAGGACTTAAAAGAAGGCATGGTATTAACAGGAACTGTAAGAAATGTAACAGCATTTGGAGCTTTTGTAGATATTGGGATAAAATCTGATGGGTTAGTACATATATCAGAAATTAGTGATAAATTTGTAAGAAATCCAATGGAAGAAGTATCTGTTGGTGATATAGTAAAAGTTAAAGTTATAGGTATAGACTTATTAAAGGGAAAAGTAAAACTTAGCATGAAAAATATAAGTTAATTAATAATTATAATAAGGGGTTGATTTAATGGATTTTATAATTGATGGATTTAACAAAGTAGTAGAGTGGTTTAAAGTCACATTTAGTTTTGTAGATGCAGAACTTTTAATGATGATTGGCGTAGTTATTATGTCTATAATATTATTGAAAATTTTATTTAAAAGTTTACATAGTTTTAGAGTTTTAAAGGTAATATTAGCAGTTGTTGTATTTGGTGGTTTAGCATTTTGGGCTGTAAATTATATAGATTCACATAAAGATTTATTTTCTAATAATTCAACATTTTATGTATATGGAAGAGTTACATTTGTTGGCGAATCTATAGGTAAAATAGAAATGATATCTACAAAAACAAATTTTGGAAAAGGTGGAACTGGTGAATTAATTGTAAAAACTTCAAGAGGAACAAATGTAATTGCAAATAAAAGTGAGAAGAAACTTTCAGTTGGAGATTTAAATATGGGTGATTATGTAAGAGTATATTGTGAAGAAAATAAACTTAATGAAGGAGATAATGAGGTTACGGCTGTAAAGATAGTTAGAGTATATCATGTTGTAGAATAATTTGGAGGATAATAATATGTGTTTAAAAAATTACAAAAATGTTTTAAAAAAAATGTTTATGATAGCTCTATTTATAGGTATGTTTTTTGCATTATCTAATTTATATGCTTATACAATTGATGAATATACTGTTAACGCTACAGTTTTAAAAAATGGAAATATGCAAGTTGAAGAATTACTAAAATATAAATTTAATGAAAGTAAAAATGGTGTATTTCGTGATTTGTTATATAGATATAACTTTAGCTCTCAAGAAGATAATATGGAAGCTACTTCCTCAAGGTATCAAGCAAATGGCGTTATAAATATAAAAGCATATTATAGTGATAACTCTTTTGAGGATATGGGAAAGGCTATATTTAAAGCAGAAAGTGAACTTACAAATGGAATGGATGGCTATTATTCAATAGCTGATACAATTAGTGATGGATATAGAAAAAATATAAAAGTATATACTCCTGCTACAAGTGGTAGTTATAAATATATAAAATATACATATGAAATTGAAGATGTTGCTGTAAAATATAATGATATGGCGGAAATATATTGGAATTTTATAGGTGGAGATTGGGAGTGTGACATAAATAATTTTACATTAAATATATCATTTGAAAATAAAGAAGCTAATATGAATTCTATTAAAGTATTTCCACATGGATATTTATTTGATTTATCGTATAATATATATGATGACGAAATTACTATAACATCTAAAAATGTGCCTAGTGGTGTAGCTTTAGATGCAAGAGTAGTATTTGATACTGAAGCATTAGAGTTTGCTACAAAAACTATAGATAGTAATTATGAACTTGATACATTAGAAAAAATAGAAAGTAAAATGAGTTTTGATAGAGCTAGATACTTTATTTCTATTTTGTTATATTTTGTAGTAGGTGTATCAGCCATAATTGTATTTGTTATTATATGTAAAAAGTCACAAAAAATAGCAAATAAAGGTAAAAAGAATAAAAAGGATATAGAAATTTATACTGATATATTAGAAAAATTACCATTAACTTCATATAGCTTATTAAATAACAAAAATTTAGGAATTAATAATCCATTTTTACTACTTTCAACTATACTTGATTTATCAAATAGAAAGTATATATTAATGGACGCGAAGAAAAAATTAAAGAAATCAAAATATAGTGATATAGAATATGATTATAATATGAAACTAGATGTTTCTAAAGATTATAGTAAACTTACAAGCTATGAACAAAATGTTATAAATTATTTATTTAATGGAAAAATAGGAGATAATATAGATGTTTCAACATTTAAAACAACAGAAATAGAATTAAATGATAGGTTTAAAAATCTATCTAAAAATACAAGTGTAATTACTAGATATGCTAAGTTCTGTAATGAAGAAAATATAAAAGAACAAAATGTATTATATGAAAAAACTTCAAAGAAAAATACTAGATTTGCATTAACATCAGTTATTGTATTAGTAATATTACTTTTTATAAATATATTTATAATATCACCATTAAATTTTGAGATAAAATTTTCTATTTTTGTACCTTGTACCATTATATCAGTATTTTATTCAATATTTGCTATATTTATACCATACAATTCAAGAAGTGTAAAACAAGAATATATTGATGAATATAACAATTTAAAAGGCTTAGAAAAATATTTAAATGAATATAGTGTAATGAAAGAAAGATTTCCAATTGAAATTGCTCTTTGGGGAAAATATTTAGTATTTGCAACTTTATTTGGTATAGCTGATAAAGTTTCAAAAGAGTTTAAAGAGGAACTTATAAAAAATGGATACGATGATGATTATATTTATTCTACATACCCATTATTAAGTTTATCTACAGTATCGCATAGTATGGTTTCCTCAGCGATGTCAAGCACTTCTACTGGCTCTAGTTCATCTGGTGGCTCATCAGGCGGAGGCTCTGGTGGCGGAGGAGGCCGGTGGCCGGTGGCGGCGGTGCTTTCTAATACTAAGTTATATAAAAGCATGTGATTTGATTTTCACATGCTTTTTTAAATTCTTATTTCATTATAAAAAGATAAGTCTACTTTAGTTGTAAGTTCAATAAGTTTTAATTCAAATGGAGAAAGTAAGTCTAAAGTAGCAAGAATTTTATCACCTGTTTCATCATTTACAAGTTCTAATATTTTTTCATTTGGTATATTAAAAGTGGAAATAATATGAGAGTCTATAAAGGGTAAAAGAGTATCTCTTAAATAAGGAATATTATTTTTTATAATATTAGTCCTTATTTTATTTAAGTTCATAACTTCATTATATAATACGTGAGTTTCATCTTTTAATATTTCTTTTATAGTTTCTTTGCATTTTGATTCATTGATTTTTTTCTCAACATAATCTTTTTCTTTATTAAAACATTCTATTAAATTTTCAGTATTCAAAGAATCACCTCATTAGATTATATGTACAAGTGTATTAATTATTAACTAAATCAGTTCACCAAGTGAATTTCTGCATCATATTTACTTAAAATTTAGGGTTCTTTATTAACTCTTGAAGGTTTGCCATTCAATGTTTATTAGCATTACGTTAATCATGTTTTTCTGCCTTTATGGTAAATTTAAGTTTACTTTCTCTAACTTAATTTATGTCTACTTTAAACATCATGCATATCTCTAAATCTTTTTAGTTGAAAAATAAGGTGCTTTTAAAATTTAGTCAAGATTGTTCACATCACATTCATTAAAATTGAATATAGGATTTATTTTTATTTAACAATCATTACTATATTTCTAATATTTCACCATCATTTGGGAATTCCACACCAATAATATCTTCTACATTATAATCTGATCTATGTATTGCATAAAATTTACAGTTTACATATTTTTTGTATAATCCTTTATAATCTTCTAATCCTATATGCATATCTGTTGTTTTTAAACCTGTTACATCTGAAAGCATATAATTTGATTCATTACACATCTTATAATAATTATCACAAAAACTCGTATCACATGCATATGATAGAACTTTATTATCTTTCTCTAATATATATCCATTTATTGGCACACATTCTCCATGTTTTAATGTTAAAGCAGTTATTTTGAATTTTTCTGTCTTATATTGTTCTTCGTTTTGTAATTCTATAAACTCAACATTATATTTTTCTTCTATATTATCATATTTATGTTCATTACCATCACCATGAGTAAAATTCATTAATTTTACTATATTCTGTTTTGTTCCTACTGGTCCTATGATAATAAGTTTATTTTTGATTTCCTTTCTTATTCTTCTACCAATTAATAAGTTAGGAATATCTAAAAAGTGGTCTGCATGAAAATGTGATATTACTAAATAATTAATTGATTTTGTATAAATTTCTAGTCTTTCTATTTGTTTGACTGTTCCCATACCTATATCAAATAGTATATCATCTACTAATACACTAGTATTACATCTTGTTGTACATCCCATTGTTCCTGTTCCTACAAAAGTTACTTTCATTTGTTATTCAACTCCTTTTTACTATTACTTTCTCATT
>CANRQA010000061.1 GCA_947632635.1 uncultured Clostridia bacterium
TTTGCTATATTATATTTAAAACTTAATTTCAAACTATCACCTCTTTTCTTCTTTTATATTATAGCAAACATTTGTTCTAAAGTAAAAAAAAAAGGTAATATTTTTTATATAAGTTTTCGACATTTTTCTACATTTAGCTGTATTTTATATAGTTATATATTTTTAGAGTCTATATATTAGAAAACAATAATACGCTTTTAATCGTTTTTATGTCTTTATTTTATGTATGCTAAATTTTTATTGAGTATAACTTTCCTGTTGTATAAAAACTAAACTAAAAAAGTTGCTTTTTATTTTAAGCAACTTTTTTTAAGTTATATTATTTTCACCTAGCATCATGTTATTCATATCTTTACATGATAAATATGTATTTTGTACATTTTTTATATTTCCATCTATATTATCAAAATTATGAAACGTAGAATATAACGGTTGAAACATTTTTAAATTAAAATAATCATCTACCATTTTGTAATCTGCCGTTTTTCTATCAAATAACCTTATATTTATTAAATCTCCTTGTTGATACCCTATTTTGTCTATATTTGTAGTTTTCATTACTATTATTCCATATCCTAGTTCATGTTCTAACAAACCAATTATTTTATTTATTACAATATCATCTAAATAATGAAAAGGTAAATAACCAGAATCTATAATAAGTTCATCTCTATCATAAACGTTATAATAATAAATATAATCTCTAAAAAATCTTTCTATATTTTGCTTTACTAATTTATATCTTACTTCCGGATTTTTTGATTTTAATAGCCTCATTTTTTCAACATCTATTAGCATATTTATCACCACTCTTTTGTTATATTATATAATGTTTGTTAGTATTTTGCAATAAATAGATGATTTTTCTTTTATAATTTTAACAAACAATATATAGACTTAAAAATTTTTTGTAGTAATTTTTACGACAAAAAATCAAAAAATAGCAAAAATTAATAAAAAGAAAAAAAGCTAATATTACGTAAAATACTAGCTTTTCTATGGCTGGGATGGCAGGATTCGAACCTACGAAATGCCAGAGTCAAAGTCTGGTGCCTTACCGCTTGGCTACATCCCAATATATACTATATAAATAAGTGGGGTGGAAAATGGGGCTCGAACCCATGACCTCCAGTGCCACAAACTGGCGCGCTAACCAACTGTGCCATATCCACCGACAGCTTACTTATATATTTTATTATATTTTATTCACTTTGTCAATATTTTGATTACATTTTGTTAACATTTACTTGTATTTTGTGCACTTTTTATATAAAAAATTCCAAAATTTACATATTTTTTTATTTTTTACTGACTAAAAACAAGTTTATATATTGGTCCAGATTTAGAAAATTTTTTCTCATATTCTGTCATAACATTTGGAATATCACTCTTATGCAAATCTAAATATACTTCTAAAAATTTAAAGCCAAAATTTTGTATGCTAACTAAACTATACTCAAATAATCCTCTATTATCTGTTTTTAATTCAACTGAAGCCTCTTTATTTAATATTTTTTTATACTCTTTTAAAAAATTTTCATGAGTAAGTCTTCTTTTAGCGTGTCTTTTTTTAGGCCAAGGATCACTAAAATTTAAAAATATTTTATCCACTTTATACCCGTCAAATATATCCGCAATATTTATAGCATCAAAAGACATTAAATATAAATTATCAAGATTTATATTTTTTTCTATCTCAAATCTTTTTATTTTTTTTATTGCTAAAGCAAGTACTGGTATAGAAAGCTCTATTCCAATATATATATTATCCCTATCTTGATATGACATATTAGAGATAAACTCGCCTTTTCCCATGCCTATTTCAATAAATAATTTTTTTCCTTGCTTTAGTTTTTCTTTTAAAATACTATTTAAAGTTTCTTTATCCTTAATATATTTATCGTAACTTTCTATATCTTCTTTTGCTGTTTTATTAAATCTAGCTCGCATAATGCCTCCTTAAACTTAAATATTTGAAATAACTGTTCCAATAATTAGTATAACTGAACTAATAACAAAGGAATATAACAACATTTTATACGGAACTTTAACGTTAAGTTTTTCTTGTTTTTCTTGCTTTTTAGTTTTTTGTTCATCAATTTTTTTTACATTTTCTTCATCATTTTTTATTTCGTAATAATGCCTCTTTACATCTAATACACCAAAATTACTACTTTGCGAGTATCTAAACTTCTTTGTTGTATGTTTACAATATTCAAATCCTGAAACCATTGCAAGTGCTATACCAAATATTTTTATAATACATCCAATTGTTGTACAAATTAAATTTGCAGTTCCTTGTGATGAAAATAACCCTGCAATATCACCTGCCAAAATGTATGGATATATAAATCCTATAGCTGGTAAATATACAAACGGAGTAATTCCAGCAAATATTACTAAAAATGCAGTAAATATATCATCTTTTAAAATTTGTATAAAAATATTTGTGCCTACTTGTGTCTTAGAGGCTTCCTCAGCAATCTTACTAAATTGTTTTGTTACATCTATACTTGATATAAATATAGAAAGAAAAACAAAAAATATAATAAGTGAGATAACATACACAATAATATGTTTCCTCTTTAATTTAGTATTATAAAACTGAAAATAGTCTTTTAGCTGTGATATAATCACATTATCATTTTTATTTTCTTTAATTTTCTTATTTTCTTTTTTTTCAATTTTTGATTTCATCATCAAAACCTCTCTTTACTATACTAAAATCTATTTGCCTTGAACGTATATCACTTTTTATAAGTTTTACTACTAGTTTATCTCCTACCTTAAAAATTTCTTTTGTATTTTCTCCTATAAGATGTCTTGTTCTTTCATCAAAGAAAAAATAATCGTTATATGGGATTTCAGAAAACGGTACAAACCCTTGAACTGTATTACTAAGTTTTACAAACATTCCAAATGAAGTAATTTGAGAAACTATAGCATTATATTTATTTCCAATAAATCTTGACATATAAAGTGACATATACAAATTGTCAAAATCTCTTTCTATAAGTGTTGCTTGTTTTTCCATATCTGACGATATTTTTGCATAAAGTTTTGCTTGTTTTTTATACTTATTTATTTTTGCTTCAGTTAAAACATAGCCATTATCGATATAATCAGATATTACCCTATGTATAAATAAATCCGGATATCTACGAATTGGAGATGTAAAATGAGTATAAAATTTTGCTGAAAGTCCAAAATGTCCACTACATTCTTCACTATATTTTGCAAGTTTTAAAGTTCTTAACATATAATTTGAAACTACTTGCTTTTCCTCTTCTTCTGTTATAGAATCTAAAATATTAGAAAGAGTTTTAGGATGTACATTTTTTATTCCTTTAATTACTTTGTTATATCCAGATAATATTTCATTTAATTCTCTTAGTTTTTCTTCATCTGGTCTTTCATGAATCCTATATATAAATGGTGCATCTAAATAAAAGAATTTTTCTGCTACTGTCATATTTGCTATAAGCATAAACTCTTCAATTATATTATTTGCTATTGTAATCTCATATGGTTTTATAGCAATAACTTCACCTTTTTTATCTAAAATAACTTTTGTTTCTTTAATATCAAAATTTATACTTCCATTTTCTCTTCTTTTTTTATTTAGTATTAATGCAAGTTCTTTCATATCATAAAGCATAGCTGTATATTTTTTGTATCCCTTTTCTTCTATTCCATTTAAGACATTATACACCTTGTCATATGTCATTCTTTTTGAAACTTTAATAACCGCTTTATAAATATGTGAATCTACTACTTCTCCTTTTTTATTAATTTTCATATCAATAGCAAGTGTTAATCTATCCACATTTTCATTTAAACTACATATTCCATTTGATAATTCTTTAGGTAACATAGGTATAACTGTTCCAGGTATATATGTACTTGTTCCTCTTGAGGCTGCTTCTTTATCTAATGGTGTTTTATCTTTAACATAATATGAAACATCTGCTATATATACAGAAAGTAAATAATTTCCGTCATTAAGTTTTTTTACAGAAACAGCGTCATCTAAATCTTTTGCATCTTCACCATCTATTGTTACAATCATTTCATTTGTTTTATCTACCCTCAAACTTTTTTCTAAATCAGTAACCATTATAGGTATTTTTTTTACCTCATCTATTACAGCTTTTGAAAAAGTTTCTTTTTTATCAAGTTCATATGATTTATATAGCGCTTTAATTTCAATATTTGTTTCTTTTAAATTTCCAATTATATCTATAATTTTTCCTTCTGCTTTTGTAGTACTTGTAGGATATTTTAATATCTCTACCTCTACCATTTGATTATTTGGAATTTTTGCCGTATATTTATTAGGTATATAAATATCAAGAGTTTTTCTATCAATTGGTTCTACAAATCCAAAATTATTAAGTTTTTGATATCTTCCAATTACTGTTTTAGTACCTCTTTTTATTATTTTTATAACTTCGCCTTCTAGCCCAAATGGTGTTTTATGAACTCTTACTAGTATTTTATCATTATTCATTGCACAATTTGATACATGTGTTGAAATATATATATCCTCACCATTTTCTGTTATACCAAAACCAAATTTTTCACTTTTTGCCTCATATATACAGATAACATATTCGCTACTATTTATGGGTACATATCTTTTACTACTATCAACAATTATTTTACACTCTTCTTCAAGCTCATTTAATATTTTATCTAAAATTTCATATTCCTCTTTTTTTATATTAAACACATGAGCAATTTGCTTTTTTGTCATTAATACATACGATTTATCTGAAAAAAAGGAAGTAAGAACTCCCTTTTTCCTTAAATATTCTTCTTTGCTTATTTTTAAAATCTTACTTTTTTCTTCTGATTTTTTACTCATAAATATCTTTCCTTAATGAATTATTGAAACAGTAGTTAAGAAGCAAAGTATGATAAATACAAGTGATAGCACAACTGTATATTTAGAAAGTACCCCATCTAAAGTTTTTGATTTATTGCTACCATAAAAAGTATTTGCTCCTGTAACAGAAGATTGCCCGTCTTTGCTATCTTGACGCATAATTATTATTGTTAATACAATTCCTACAATAATTGTAAGAATTGAAATAGTCCAATCGATCCATCCCATGTTTATTCCTCCTCTAGTCAACTAACTTATGTAAGTATTATATCATAATATATCGAAAATTACAAGTACTACTATACATTTTCCATGGTCATTTCATCATTTATTACAAAAATGTAATATTTCTAATAAATGATTATCGTCAAGCAGACAATTAAACATACTAGATTTAATTGTTTGCTTTTTACCTTTTAAACTGTTTTTATGTATGCTTATACCCATTTTTCTAAATATA
This sequence comes from uncultured Clostridia bacterium, assembly GCA_947632635.1. Lineage (GTDB taxonomy): Bacteria > Bacillota > Clostridia > TANB77 > CAG-465 > CAG-465. The sequence continues at coordinate 5,349 of CANRQA010000061.1, forward strand.
TTCATATTCTCTTGTGCTCTTTGTGTTAATAACTTACATCTATCTTCATCATACGTTACATCTAATATATGATGCATACTCTCTATTTCCAAGTGTTTTCTTGTATATGATAACAAATTTTCTGCTGTTGTATTTTTACTACTTATATAACAACTTATTTCTCTTGTTTTTTCACCATTTCTTTCTATTTCTCTTTTTACCGCAAATATCTTCTTTAGCCCTTTTCATTCTGCCAAATAATTTGTAAAATATTCTATATCATTTAATACATAACATTTTCTTTTCTCTATTCTTCATGACTTTTTTCTATTGTCGTATATGTCTCATATTCACATTCTTTATCTGCTTTATCCATATACTTTTCATCAAACATTGCATATATGTCATTATACAAATTTCCTTGATTTGCTTTTACTTGTAATACGTAATCTCCTTTATTTTTTATTATTATTTCTGCTGTCTCTTTTTGACAATGCATTGCATCTACTGTTACTATTGCACCCTCTATATCCAACATCTCAATCCTGCCGGTATCTCATTACTTTTACTATCTACTGTTTTTTGTCCTAGTGAAATCCCCGTATCTGTATATGCTGTTACTATATTCATCATTGTTTCTATTGTTCTTATTGCATCTGTTGATTTTATCGCTTTTCCATCTAACATTATTTGTCCTATATTTTCTTTTATTAATGTTTTTAATATGCATACTATACTTAATGATAACCATTTAGGACTTATTGTTGCCATTATTCTTGTTATTGTTGATTTTGAGGGTATTAATTTTATATTAAATTCTTTTTGTAAAAACTCTTTTTTATTCTTTCCATAATCTACTACTTTATCTAGTTCATCCACTCCACATAATACTGCTATCATTATTAATTTTAATATATCTACTAATGGATGTATTACATTTACCTTACATCTAGTATCTTCTATTATTCCAAAATACATATTAAATACTTCATTTTCACTCACTTTTATCACCATTTTTTATTTTATCACATTTTCTTTAATATTACAAAATGTAATAATCGATGAAATTCCCCTGTACATTTTCTAGGGCAAACCGCATAAAAAATATAATATTTACCTACTTTCCGAGTTTTGTACTTGTAAAAGCAAATTTCGCATTTTATTGTAGAGAATACTTTTTACAAACAAATCTACAAAGTACACCCATAATTTATATCAAATCCCCTCGATAAAATTTATCGAGGGGATTTATGTTATAACATTTGAGTTTTTGCAATATTGTAATTATGATAATTTTTTTCACCTGTTACTTCTTTTTTTACTTCAACAAAATCTGGCAGTTTTACCGTATCATTTTCAGAAGTAAGTTCAAGCTCCATTAATGCTAAATCTTTTGAAAATTCAAAAAGGTCTAATTCAAAATACTGACTATTATATACAAAACAAATTCTTTTCTTTACAATTGGTGATAAACTAGTATCTACCTCTGCTAAATAACGTATATAATCTTTTTCGGTAATTTTTTCTTCTACTTCAACTCTTTTTAAAGAATCAATTTCACGTTTTTCTGTATAATAATATGAAAAATTGCCATTCATTCCTCTTTGTCTTATTCTACGTTCAACATTTTCCACAGGTTTTAAATAAGTTTGAACAATATCTATTGCAGTAATTGGAACATATTTAGAAAGAGTATTAATATCCGGTTTTGTTATAAGGTACTTTCTTTCAATTTCAAGAGGTGCTGGAACTTCAAGTGCTAAATAAATTTCACGCATAAGTTTTTCCATTTTCCCCTCAAAATCTACATCATTGCTAATTACTCTAAAATGAGGATGCCCCATCCAATTTGAAATACCTTTAGCATCCAATATTCTTGCCTCTTCAATTGTTTCAGTTCTTGCATTATTATTATTTAAAGTATAAAATTCTTCTGCTCCATTTGCTGCTGTTACTAAATGAAAAACTGCGTCATATCTATCTTTTGCTTCTGTTTCATTTAGTCTAAATTCTTTTAATAATCTATTAAATTCACTTTCTGTTACATAGCTTTTGTTATCTATAATACCTCTATCATGCAAAATAACTATTTTATCTGCTTTAAGTTTTTTTGCTACTTTTCTATATAGTTTTTCTTTATGAAGTTGCTTTTCAAATACAATACGCTGAAATTCAAAAGAATTTAAAGAATTTCCAAATGGCCGTATACCATTTAATATGAGTTCTGTTGCAGTTTCTGGTATAATTAATACATAAAATCCTAATTTTTCTAATTCTTGCTCAAGTCTAGATAAACCTGTTGTCTTTCCTGAACAAGGTCCACCAGTAATTACAAAATTCCAAATTTTCTTTTTCATAAACTTACCTCCTAAAGTTTTAAAAGGATTATTTAAAAATCTTAAAAAATTATATCACTGTATTACTTTAAAGTCAAATTTTATTTACTATACCAATTCTTTTACTATTTTTGTTA
>CANRQA010000062.1 GCA_947632635.1 uncultured Clostridia bacterium
TAAAATTGTCTCCTAGTTCTAAAGAATTTCTGCACTAAAAGTGCAGGGCTTGCTACCACGGGCTATCAAAGTCAATGTCTGACTTTTTGAGTAAATAATTTCCATTTCTAAAAAAGGAAGTTATTACTGTTATTTTATTAAATTATTTCCATTATAGACAACATTTATTTTATAATTATATACATTTTACTAATAAATAAAATTCATACACAAATTAATAAAATTTTTGCATGTTATAATTCTATATACTATTACTTAATAACTATTGAAATTAAAAGAAAAATCACTTATTTTAATTATTATTTTCTTTTAAATACTTTTTAATGATTTCTATATCCTTTTTATCTTTAGGCGCATTTCTTTTTTCTTTAAAAGCCAATATGTTTTTTAAACTTTCAACTGGGTATCCATTTTTATATTCCATTTTAAAGTTTTCTTTACTATTTGGAACAATTTCAACATCTTTTAAAATATGATAGAAACCACAATCATTTTTATCTTTTTCATTTAAGTTATATTTTTCTTTTAATTGTTCAAAAAGTTCATTAGATACACATAAATCTAAATCTTTTACTTGTTCTCTTAAGCCATATAATAACATTGAACCACTTGATAAAATATAATATTCAGTATTTGGTAAATTTAAACTATCTAATAATTTTAATAATTCTTTTTTATTCATTATTAGCTCCCTCACGATAACAAAAATATTATAACATAATGATATATTTCCAGTCAATATCACATTTTTCTGCACTAATTAATTTTTATATCAAATTTCTTAATAATTTATAGTGTATATTTTTACATTTACATTTATATACTTTTTTAAGTTACAAACCTTATAGCTTGTACATATAATATGTATAGGAAGAAGGTGAAAAATTGAAAATTTTAGTATATAATGATAGAACAAATAAAATGGAAACATATAATAGAAATCTAAATGACCCTATGCCATATTCTGAAGATAAATATCTTAGTGTTAAAGAATTTAGAGGCTCTTCAAAATCTGATGTATTATGGACTGATAGACGTGCTATAGAAGCTTTTAACAAATTAAGAAGATTGTATGGTAAACCTATCCGTGTTGGTTATGCGTTTAAGAGAATTGGAGAGGGTGGTCATGCAGCACAAAGCCAACATTATACTGGTATGGCTTTTGATATTGCACAAGGTATGCCAAAAGCTGAAAGAGATAAAATTAGAAATTTAGCAATTAATAACAAAATGTTTACATATGTAGAACCTGCAAGTTTAACACCTACATGGGTACATGTTGATAAAAGGGACAAAAATCCTGCGTGTGCAACTGGAGGATACCCACTTGTTAAAACCGGTAGTAAAGGCGTATATGTTGCAACTTTGCAAGACGCATTAAATTTACTAGGGTATAATGCTGGTGCAATAGATGGTGTATTTGGTCAAAATACAAGAAATGCTGTAATAAGATATCAACGTGCACGTGGACTTGCTGCTGATGGTATCGTAGGATGTAATACATGGAGAAAACTTACAACTGAAATACGAAGTAAATTTTAATCAAAAAAATTCCTGTAATACAGAAAAAACTGTTACAGGAACTTTTTTGTTCACTAAAGTAATAACCTACAACAGCTTTTTAAAAAAGTAAAATATTTCTTAATATATCTATTAGAGTTTCTAATAATTTAATAATAAAGTTTAAGAGTGAAAATTTATCTTTGGTCGTATCTTCAATCTTGATATTTAAAATATTAGTATACAAGACTGTTTTTAAATATAAATATATGTTATACTATAAAAGGTGATTAAATGAACATTGGAATAGATATAGATGGAGTTCTTACTGATATGGAAAATTATATAGGAACTGTCGGCAAGAAATATACTTTTGAAAATAATTTAGGCTTTGATGACACAATGAATACAAATACTATTTATGGCTTTTTAAGTAAAGAAGATAGTCATCGATTTTGGGACGCGCATTGGGAAAAATATGCCACCACTATAAAAATGCGAAAAAATGCTAGTAATGTAATTGAAAAAATAAAAAATGATGGGAATAAAATTATTATTATTACAGCTAGAACTTATGATAGTCAAATTATTAAAGATGGCATTAAAAGGCAAAAAAATATGGAAGAACTAATTATTAAATGGTTAAATGAAAATAATATAAAATATGACAAAATTATTTTTTCTAATTTAAATAAATTACAAAATTGCCTAGACAATAAAATTGACATTATGATAGAAGATTCCATTTCAAATATAGAGAAACTAAAAGATTACATGAAGATAATATGCTTTGATGCAAAGTACAATCAATCATATGCCAATAATCAAATATTTAGAGCATACAATTGGGATGATGTATATAATATTATTAGTAAAATTTAATTATATTTTCTAAAGCACAAATGATTTTATTAGTATTTTCATTATTTTTAAACATAATATCGGGATGACCATTATAAATCATATCTTTAAATTTTTTAAAAGAAAACCATTTCACTTGAGATAACTCTTCTTTTTGAATACTAAAATCATCAATATTTAAATTACATATTGAATAATATGCTATAGTATAATGTCTATTTGGAAATTTGTCGCTTTTTAGTTTAACTAATGGTTTAATTTGCTTTTCAGTCAAAGTTATCCCTATCTCTTCTTTTACTTCTCTAATAATTGCCTCTATGCAGGTTTCACCAACTATAACATGCCCTCCATGCCATGCCCATTTATCTGGTTCAATTTCTTTTGTAGAGGCTCTTTTTTGTAAAAGAATTTCACCTTTATCATTCAATAACATTAGTGCTACTTCCTTGTGATATTTTCCATATTTATGAATTTCATTTTTATCTAATACCTTTCCTGTTGTCTCGCCATCCTCATTTAAAACTTCTAATAATTCCATATAAAATATTTCACCTCATAATACAAATGGCTATTGTCATTGTGCAAGTGTGTTTTCTAAATTGACAATCTATAAAAATTTAGCATAGCTTAAAACATTTCAAAACTCGAACTAATCAAATAAATTGAAAGTCCGAGTTTAGTATCATCTGGTGCACCATCAGGGACTCGAACCCTGGACAAATTGCTTAAGAGGCAACTGCTCTACCAACTGAGCTAATGGTACATCCAATTACTTTTAAATTATATACTTTTATTTGCAATATGTCAATAGTTTAGCTAAAAGTTTGTTATTATTTAATGTATTGTTACTACTATTAAAAGTAGTAGAAATTATTCTAGTCATATAAACAAATATTGACTTGAAAAAACTCGTATGATATAATTTGGTAAATTAATTTTTATAACCATTTAAATAATTTTAAAGGAGAATTTTAATCATGAAAGAAAATTGTTTTGTAACTAAAGATGTTGAAGAAATGTGTAAACAAAAGTATGATAAAATTTATGAATTTGTTAACGGAGTGGCTAGAGTAAAATTTAAAGACAAATATGGCTTTATTGATATTAATGGAAATACAATTACTGATATTAAATATTATGATGCTCGTGATTTTAAAAATAACTTTGCTGTAGTAACACTTAAAATTTTCATAGACCACTGCACCACTATAGAAAAAAGCGGTTTTATTGATACTTCCGGCACAGAAATTACTCCTATTATATATGATTATGTTGATGATTTTGAAAATGGTTTTGCCAGAGTAATGCTTGATCATAAATTTGGATTTATTGATACTACTGGCAAGGAAATTACTTCTATTAAATACGATGATGTTTACGATTTTGAAAATGGATTTGCTGAAGTATACATAGGAGACAAATGTGGCTTTATTAATTCTAATGGCAAACAAATTACTCCAACTAAATACGATGATTTTTACGGTTTTAAAAATGGTTTTGGTATGGTTAGAATTGAAGATAAAAGAGGCTATATTAATACTACTGGTAAGGAAATTGCTCCTATTAAATATGATTATGTTTATGCTTTTGAAAATGGTTTTGCTAGGGTAGTTCTTGATCATAAATTTGGATTTATTGATACTTCCGGCACAGAAATCACTCCTATTATATATGATGCTGCTTATAATTTCTTAAATGGTTTTGCAGGCGTTTTTCTTAACGGTAAATGGGGCTTTATTAACGTTGAAGGTAAAATCGTTACTCCTTTTATATACAATAATGTATGTGGATTTAATGACGGACATTCATTAGTAGAACTACAAGGAAAAATAGATATGCAAAATAATTTTATACCATATTACGTTGAAAATCCAACTACTAAAGATTTTGGTTTTATAAGTAAAGAAGTAAAAGATATTTGTCTAATGAAATATGATTCTATAGGTCCATTTATATGTGGTATTGCAGAAGTATCAAAAAATGGTAAGTTTGGATTTATAAATATCTATGGAGAAGAAATAACTGAACTAAAATATATTTATACTTTGCACTGTACAAATGACTTGATTAAAGTATACCTTGACGGTAAATGGGGCCTTATTGATACTTATGGCAACGAAATCACTAAAGTTAAGTATGATATTGTGCTTGATTTTAAAAATGATCTTGCTAAAGTATACATTAATGATAAAATCGGCTTAATTAATAAAGATGGTATGGAAATAGTTAAACCTCAATATACTTCTGTAAATATCCTTGAAAATAATATTATAATAATATGTAATGATAATAACAAATGGGGCTTTGTTGATGTTACTGGCAAGGAAATCACTCCTATAAAATATGATTGTGCTTACGATTTAGGTAGTGAGCTTTCTGTCGTTTATCTTAACGATAAATGCGGAGTTATTGATGCTAACGGAAATGAAATTACTCCTATTAAATACACTCATGTTTATGGTTTTGAAAATGGATTTGCTATAGTCAAACTCAATGATAAATATGGTTTTATTGATACTAATGGTAATGAAATTACTTCTATTAAATATGATGACGTTCTAAATTTCGTAAATGGATTCGCTGGGGTAAAACTTAACAACAAATGGGGCTTTATCGATACTAATGGCAACGAGATAACTAAAATTAAATACAATTATATTTATGATTTTAAAGATGAATTTGCTTGTGTTTTTCTTGACAATAAATATGGATTTATCAATACTAATGGTAAACAAATTACTCCTATTAAATATGATACTGTTCGTGATTTTAAAAATGGATTTGCTAGCGTCATGTTTGAGGGTAAATGGGGATTCATCAATGCCCAAGGCAAACAAATAACTAAATTTATATATGAGCTTACTTATGATTTTGAATGTGGTTTTGCTAGAGTACGTGCTGATCATAAATGGGGTGTCATTGATACTAATGGTAAACAAATTATTCCCATTGAATACGATGATATTTATTATATTGAAGATGGATTAGCTAAAGTAGAACTTAACAATAAATGTGGACTTATCGATACTAACGGGAAACAAATTACCCCCATAAAATATGATGAGGTTCATAATTTTGTAAATGGTTTTGCCAGTGTACGTGCTAATCATAAATATGGATTTATCGATACTAATGGGAATGAAATTACTCCTATGAAATATGATACTGTTCGTGATTTTAAAAATGGTATTGCAAAAGTCCAAATTTTTGACAGAGTTGGTTTTATTGATGAAAGTGGTAAAGAAATAATTCCAGTAGTATATAATTGTATAACAGATTTTGAAAACGGATATGCAGATGTATTACTTAATGTTTTAATCGATACTTCTGGTAATTTCACTCCATTTTATACATTTAGTGATAATATATATAATATATAATTAGAATTAATTTTAAAAAGGATAATAAGCGTACTCGCTTATTATCCTTTTCTATTTATATACTGTACTATTATTCAAAGTTACTTTTATAATCATTAATATTTACAAAAAACAAAAGATTACTAGCTCTTTTTTGCTTATTTATTTAGTATAACTTTACCGGTTAAATCCTCTGAATTTATCCAACTTGGCTCTATATCTTTAGATTTAAAAGTAAATGCTAAATATCCCTCGCTATCTATAGTCCAGTTACCATTCCAAAAAGTTGGTTTTTCAATATCTAATTTAGACCAATCATCTTTTTTTAGAATAGTTGTTAATTCATTTATAATGTTTTTAAATGAATTTTCATCACTTGTGTAATTATTCATAATATATAGTCCAATAGCTCCTTGAACTAGGTCATAATCTTCAATAAACTGGTCTTTTATTCCATCTTTTTCATATTCTGCTAATATTTCTTCTGAATATTTATTTGCATTTAAAGAAGCTATATCTGTATTACTTGTAACTTCAACTTTAGAAATTAATTTTATACCAGTTACAACTATTACTACGAATATCACTAATATAATCATACCTACACAAAATTTTTTTGGATCTTTTATTTCTAGTTTACTATTTTGCGTTTTACTATTTTTTTTACTTTTATTTTTACTTGTAATATTTTCTTTCTTGTTATTAACATTATCAACTTTTTTATTTTCCATATATTAAAGCTATATCTGTATAATTTTAAACAGATAATACTCCTTTCTATATCTATTTATCTTCTAATGCTTCTATTCCAGGAAGTTTTTTTCCTTCCATAAACTCAAGTGATGCACCACCACCAGTAGAAACGTGTGACATTTTATCTTCTAAGCCAAACTTTTCAACAGCTGCAGCACTATCTCCTCCACCAATGATTGTTATAGCATTTGAATTTGCCATTGCATTTGCTATTTCTTCAGTACCTTTAGCAAACTTATCAATTTCAAAGACTCCTACAGGGCCGTTCCATACTACTGTTCCAGCTACTTTTATTTCTTGGATAAATAAATCTGTTGTTTTAGGTCCAATATCAAGTCCCATATATCCGTCTGGTACTTCATTTACATTTGTAACAATAGTTTCAGCGTCCTCTGACATTTCCTTTGCAACTACATTATCAACTGGAAGTAATATTCTAACTTCATTTTTCAAGCCTTTATTTAATATATCTGCTGCTACTTGCAACTTATCATCTTCACATAGTGAGTTTCCTATTTTTCCACCTTGTGCTTTTATAAATGTATAAGTCATAGCTCCACCAATAATTAAAGTATCAACTTTATCTAATAATGCATTTAATACATCTATTTTACTTGATACTTTAGAGCCACCTACTATTGCAAGTAATGGTCTTTTTGGATTATTTATCCCACCGTCTAACGCTTCTATTTCTTTTTTTATTAAAAATCCACAAACTGATGGTAAATACTTTGTTACGCCCTCAGTTGAAGCGTGCGCTCTATGTGCAGAGCCAAAAGCATCATTTACAAAAATCTCACCAAAAGAAGCAAGTTTTTTTGCAAATTCCGGGTCATTTTTTTCTTCTTCTTCAAATATTCTCGTATTTTCTAATAAAATAACATCTCCATCTTTCATGTTATTTACTATTTCCATAGTATCTTCAGAAAATATTTCTTTTATAAATATAACTTTTTTATTTAAAAGTTCACTTAATCTATCAGCAACTTTTTCTAAACTTTTATTTTGCCCTGTCTTTCCAATATGTGAGCAAAGTATAACTTTTGCGTTATTATCTATTAAATAATTAATTGTTTTTAATGACTCTACTATTCTCTTATCGCTTGTAATTTCACCTGTTTGTTTATCAAGTGGAACATTAAAATCACATCTAACAAGTACCCTCTTATGTGACACGTTTATATCTTCAACGCTCTTTTTATTTAACATATCATACACTCCTTAAATCTTTTTTAAATTTAGGCTGACTATA
>CANRQA010000063.1 GCA_947632635.1 uncultured Clostridia bacterium
TATTATATTTTCATTTTCTTTTTTTACATTTTTTACAATTTTTTCCTCTTTTATTTTGCTTCTATTTTTATTTTTTAATGTGTAGTATGTATGTATGTATGTATGTATAGTGTTTTCATATTTTCTACCTCTCTTGTTTACATAGTTTTTTTTATCAAACTACCTTTAACCTTATTCTAATATATTTTTAATATTTTTTCAAGGTATTATTAAAAATTAAATAAATAATTTTATTTGGAATAATTTTATTTTAATTTTTAACCTTATCTTCTCTTGCGGTCTACATATATCTTATTTAATAATTCATCGGGATAATATGTATCATAAAATAAATCTATACTATTTTGTGGAGCAATATTTTTACTTCTTGCATTTTGCCTTAATGATGAAAATATCGTTATATTTATATTAAATGCCATAAATATTATAATAGCCCAAATAATTGGTGTTCCTATCTTTTTTGGTATTTTTTCGATTAAATTTGAAAAAAATGGATATAAATATGCTTTAAATATAACTGCAAGAACTCCCCAAAAAGCTGCATAAAACAAACTTGTTCTGCCATCAATATTAGTTATTTGATTTGAATAATCCCAAGATATTGTACCAAAAAACATTTCTTGAAAAAATGAATAAAAATATTCCAATATTCCACCAAGTATTGTACATATAAAAAAAGTTTTAAAATAACTTTTTGTTTTGCTTATTACAAACATAAACAAAATTGCTCCAAGTCCATATACTGGTAGAAATGGGCCATAAATTAATTCTTGTTTAAATGATATATTTCCAGTCTGTATAAATTCAAGTATTGTTTCATATACAAAACCAAATATTGAGCCTATTATAAATATTAAAAAGTATTTATAAAATGAATAGCCCTCTGCAAATTTTTTCTTTTTTACCATAAAAAATACCTCATAATATATTTTTTGAAAATTTCTTCAAAGTTATACTATGAGATTTTTTATTTATTTTATTTTTTTTGATTGCATATTATATATATAATTTAATAATATATTTTGTGGTAATATCTTTGTTAAAAATACACCAATTTTTGCTTTTAATGTTGGAACTATTATAGCTTTCCTTTTAAACATCTTATCTATTGCATATTTTGCAACATAATTTGCACTTGCAGGTTTTACACTATATTTTATATTTAATTTTTGATTAAATCTTGTTTTAACAGGACCCGGACAAAGCACACCAACATATACTTTTGAATTTTCTTTTTTTAATTCTTTACTAATTCCACAAGTTAAATTTAATACATATGATTTAGTTGCATAATATGTAGCCATTAATGGACCACCTGGCAAAAAAGCTGCACTAGAAGCTACATTTAAAATATATCCCCTATCTTTTTTTATCATATCATTTAAAAACAGCTTAGTTAATATATGTACCGCTTTTATATTTAAATTTATCATATTAAGTTCATTATCTAAATCTTGCAAATAAAATTTACCTATTTCTCCAAAGCCTGCATTATTTACTACAATTTCAATATCTTCATTTGATAAGTCTTGATATATTTCTTTTGACCTAGATTCATCTGTTAAATTTGATATAACAATATCTACATTTGTAATGCAATTTTCTTTTAATTTTTTTAATCTTTCTTCATCTTGTGCAATAGCAATTATGTCATAGCCTTTTTTACTTAAATATATAGCCATTTCATATCCTATACCAGATGATGCGCCTGTAATTAAAGCCTTCATTTTCATACACCTTTTATACAAAATCTTTCTTTAAATTCTTTTCAAATAATTTTTCAAGTTTATATATTTCATCACTTTTCATTTCTTTTTTAGAAATTAAAAATGCTTCCATTTTATTTATGTATAAATAAAAATTAGTGCCTGTTTCATATACTTTAACTAATTTAGCATATGGAATTGTTGAGCTTCTAGTTTCTGTTTTTATTTCTATTTTATCGTTATAGAAAGTATATGTATATTCTAGATTTTTTGCCTTTTTGTTAGATTTTAGTAATCTGCTAACAAATATTTTTGGAGCCTCTAAATACATAAACAAAAGCAAAATAGCAAGAAGTAAATATATAATTCCTATTACGTATTTCTTTGCAAATAATAGCCCTATTCCCGCAAGGAAAATAATTAAAATGCCAATTATATTTAAAATTACAATCAGCTTTTTCTTCCTTTGGTGAAATTTATTAAACTTAATATATTCTTCTTTTGTACATATTGTTTTTACTTTTACTAGTTCTTTATCTTCCATATTCTTCCCCCTAATTATCCAAAATTACTTTTAAATGTCTTATTCCGTCTCTTATAGTGTTTAAATGTGATTTAGAATTTCTTTTATCCTTGTAAAAAGAAATTGGTACTTCTATAATTTTCAGATTTGCTTTTGTAGCTTTTATCATCATTTCGCTTGCAAATTCCATTCCATCATTACTGCAGTTAAGTGACAAAAATTTTTGTTTATCAAAACCTCTTAAGCCACAATTTACATCTTTTATTTTTAACTTAAACTTTTGTCTTATAATAAATGATAACATAGGGGTACCTATAACCCTATGTGTAAACTTCATTGCACCTTTTTCCATGTGACCAGATAATCTATTTCCTATTACTATATCATATCCTTCTCTTAGCTTTTTAATAAAATCATCTAATTCAAGTAAATTATAGCTATCATCTGCATCTGCCATTATAACATATTTGCCTTTAGCAAATTTTACTCCATTTATGATAGCATTTCCATATCCTTTTTCATCTACTCTTTCTACTCTTGCGCCTAACTCTTTTGATATTTTTTCAGTATTATCTGTACAGCAATTGTTTATTACAAGTATTTCTCCACTCATATTATGTTCTTTAATATATTTTTTTGCTTTGTTTATACATATTGCAATAGTTTTTTCTTCATTTAATGCTGGTATTAATATTGTTAATTCTGTTTTTGTTTCTTTCTCCATATACATAAATTCACCTGTTTATTACAAAATTTTTTAAAATTTTCCTTATTTAATGAGTCCCTTTTTGCCACAACCGTATTTACACATATAATTATAATTGCCATTATTGTTACAAGTAAAGCTCTAAAAGTAAAGAAGCAGTGTCTATATGCATGATTTGCAAGTATCATAAATCTTATAATAGGAATAACTCCAACAAGTAACATTAAAAGTGAAAACCATAATTTTTTTATCTTCTTTATATCTACTACAATTATATGGATTAGTAATACTACTATTGGAATCAAAATTAATATTATATCCATGTAGTTTCTAAAATTTGGTAAAGGAAATATTATTCTTAAATTTCTAAGTACTGCCTGTATCATTAATTCAAAGCCTTCGTAACGATTTACAGGCTCATTAACTCTTATCATTGCTTTTTCTGTTACATAGTCAAAACTATTTATTCCTAATACAAAAGATGCTAAAAACCATTTTGCAAACCACATTCCAGCATATCCTACTATCCACAATATAGTTGCAATTGTTAAGAATTTAAACCCTTGTTTAAAGTTTTTAATTCTTCCGTCTTTATATCTTACACAAAGCACTAAAATTAATGGTAATGTTAAAGTAAGTGTTTCTGTTGATAGAAAGTCAAGATAACAAGCAAGCATTCCTGATACCATAAACATTGGATACAACAAATTTGGCTTTTTCTTTTCTATTAATAATGCTATTATAGAAAATACTAGTGAAACTAACACAGTCCATGTATATTCTAAACACATTGGTACAAATATAATTGTAATTCCTACAAGTCCTACTAAAAATGTTACTGCTAATACTTTATTCCTTTTAAATAATAATATAGTAAGAAAGATTATAAGTAGTAACATTGTAACGCCATTTAATATATATATTTGCCAAATATTTAAAAATGTAAGTAATGGTCTTATTATACTCATAGAGCCATGCCAATATCTCAAATATTCTGTATTTGGCTCATATCCATTTTCAACCATTTCTATAAAATCTGTGTTTACATCTTGTTTTATATGTTCATAAAAGTTTGCTTTTAGTACTGACGATAATGGATGAGCAGTATCAACACTATAAATAATATTTAATAATACGCTATCTGCATAATAATGAATATATGTATATTCTCTCCATTTTCTTATATATTCTATTCCATTTACTTTTTTATAATACTCAGCTGACTCTTTTATATTATTTTGGATTGCAGATTTTGGAATTTTTGAAGTTGTCGCAAGCAAGCCCAAACATACAACAAAAACTGTAGTAAACAATGTAATATATTTTAATACTTTTTTTGTCATAGTTAACCTCTTTTTTATTTACGTTAACATTATATCATTTATTTTTTTATTTGAAAATAGATTTGAAAAAATATCAAAAAATAACTTAGTAGGCTTTCAACTACTAAGTTATTTCTTACTTTATTAAATATTCATTCTCACCTTGTTTTTCTAATCTAACAATGTTCTTTAAACAAACCACTGGTCGTAGACCAATACTAGGTGTCTGTCCTGGATCTTCACGATGGAAATGTTCACGATGATCTACCTTTATAATATATCGTGGATCACTACTACTATCTGGTGAAGCTAACCACATTCCTGTTGCTTTATTTTCTTCTGCGATTAAGTATAGGCTATCAGAATATCCTTCTTGCGAATTTGGATATTTTTCATTATACGACTTTAAAAATAATTCGCTTGTGGGAGCACCTATTGCATACTCCGCTTTATTTGTTGCATATTCTTGCCATGCCTGTATATCTAATAGATATGCTACTATTTTCATTTTACTATCTGTTGATTGTATACCCTTCTCATTGAGAGCAGTGAAATATTCACTATTTAAATTTTGTAACCTAGTATCTGTTATACTTTCTGAGCCTTTATAATCAGATATAACACTACTAATACGTATACCAGCACTAGTACTACCACGGTCGGGTTTATTTGTTGTCTTTATTCCATCTTTTGTAGTATATGGAATTGCATCATATGGTATATAATCATCTGCTATTAAATATATATTTCTTTCATCTGAATAAAAAATTCTCCAGCCTACTCCACTTCCACTATTTTCTTTATAATTTGTTACATATGCTCCATAATACTCATTTGGATTTTCACTTACTTTTCTTGCTACTATTGTATTTTCATCTAACTCTAATATATCTCCACTATAATCATCTATTATTATGCTATCATCTATTTCTTCTTCCGTAAATCCTTGTTCCTTTAATCTATCTTTAATATATTTACTTACTTCTCCTACATCGTTATGCAAACGTTTTTCTAATTTCCACTCACTAGAAAGTACGTTTGCATTTTCTACTAATACAGCTCTATTATGCATATATTTTGCATCTTTTGCACTTTTTATTGGTCTATTATTTGATACTGTTACTATTACTACTGTCGTAAGTATTATTATTACTGCTATTGTTACTATTAGCACTATTAAACTTATTCCTTTTTTACTTATCATTATAATTACCTCCATTTATATTTTAAACGCAAAATACCAGTATTAGAATATTATTCATATTCTAACACTGGCTTTTTTATTTTTTCTATTTCTTTTTTTACATTTTTTACAAATTTTTCCTCTTTTATTTTGCTACTATTTTCATTTTTTAATGTGTTGTATGTATGTATGTATGTATGTATAGTGTTTTCATATATTTCCCCTCTCTTGTTTACATAGTTTTTTTCTTTTCCTTACATACTTATTTTAATATATTTTATATCTTTTTACAAGTATTTAACTGCAATTTTTTTCTTGTTATTAATATAATAAAAATTTAGAAAAATTACCATATAAATTTTTATATTTTAATTAACTTTTTTAGTATTTATATAAAGTTTATTTTTTTATATACTTATTTTATCTCCTTTTATTACATGTGAACCAGCCGTCTTCGTATTTATCATATTATCTACTAGTTCCGATGTTTCATCTGTATAATCTACTTTTATTTCTGAACCTTCTTCTGTAGCTGATTCGTAAAATATTGCATCATATTCTTCTATTCCTTTATTTTTTACTGTTATACTTGTTTTTAATTTTTTGCATCCACCAAACATCCACGCCATATTTATTACATTGCTTGTATCAAATTTACTTCCCAAATCTAAATTTGTTAAATTACTACAATATCTAAACATCCACCTCATTCTTATTACTTGACTTGTATTAAATTTACTTCCTAAATCTAAATTTGTTAAACTATTACAGTCTGAAAACATACATGACATATCTGTTACCTTGCTTGTATCAAATTTACTTCCCAAATCTAAACTCGTTAAACTCCTACATCTATCAAACATGCCATACATATTTGTTACATTGCTTGTATCAAATTGACTTACATCTAGACTTGTTAAAGACTCACATCCAGAAAACATACTAGCCATATTTGTTGACTGACTTGTATTAAATTGACTTACATCTAGACTTGTTAAAGACTCACATCCAGAAAACATACTAGCCATATTTGTTGACTGACTTGTATTAAATTGACTTACATCTAGACTTGTTAAACTCCTACATCTATCAAACATGCCATACATATTTATTACATTGCTTGTATCAAATTGACTTACATCTAGACTTGTTAATCTCTCACATCCACTAAACATGTTAATCATTTCTTTTACTTGACTTGTATCAAAATGACTTACATCTAGACCTGTTAAAGACTCACATCTACAAAACATATTTGTCGTATTCGTTACTTTGCTTGTATTAAAATTACTTACATCTAGACTTGTTAATCTCTCACATCCATAAAACATACTATACATACTTATTACATTACTTGTATCAAAATGACTTACATCTAAACTTGTTAATCTCTCACATCCACTAAACATATTAAGCATACTTGTTGACTGACTTGTATCAAAATGACTTACATCTAAACTTGTTAAAGACTCACATCCATAAAACATATTAGTCATACTTATTACTTTACTTGTATCAAAATTGCTTACATCTAAGTTTATTAAACTACTACAGAAACTAAACATCCCTACCATGTTTACTACATTGCTTGTATCTAACACCCTTATATCTATCTCTTTTATTGCTGTAAAGTTGTAAAACATATAATTTGAACTTCCATTTGCTATTATTTTTTTATTTCCACCTATTGTTAATTCATATCCGTCTTCTCCATCATCTACTATCCATGCCATTACTCCTCCATTGTTTCCCGCAGATACATCCCATGACTTTATTACTCCATCTGGCACTTTATTGTTTGTTATAAACTTTACCTTTGTTATTTTTGTTCTATATTCTTCAGCATGAAAATCATCTTGTGAACCACTTGTCCATACTTTTAATACTGAATCATTTGGATTTCCTATTATATATCCCATTTCCTCTGCTACCTTTTGCTTTTTCTTATCTTTTCCTAAATATGCTAATCCTTCTTCAAATACTTCTACTTCTCCTTTATATTTTTCATTTACTACATCTTCATAATCTTCTACTGTTATTTTGCTTGTATCTCCTCCATATTTTAGCAACAATTCTCCTGTTTTTAGACCATATGCCTCTTTCATTACTTGCAAATCGTTTCGAAGTACTGCTTCTTTTGCATTACTTATTGGGTTATTAGTTATTACTCCCA
>CANRQA010000064.1 GCA_947632635.1 uncultured Clostridia bacterium
TAGGACCTGTTGCGCCTACTCCTCCAGTTGAGCCAGTAGCTCCTGTAGGACCGGGTTGGACCTATTAAACCTGTTATTCCTGGAACTCCTGGTAGACCTTGTGGACCTGTTGGGCCTATTAACCCTGTAGCTCCGGGTTGCACCTGTTGCTCCTCTTATACCTTGTGGACCTTGCGGACCTGTTGGACCTGTATTTCCTTGTAGTCCTTGTGGTCCTGTTATTCCCTGTTCACCACGAACTCCTTGTATGCCAGGAATCCCTTGTAGCCCGAGTTGGTCCTACCGGCCCCATTGGTCCTGATATACCTTGAGGACCTTGTGTACATGGGTTACATTGCATACACTTATTACAGCAACAATTGCCATTATAAAAGTTATTTACATTTTTATTTTGATTATTATAAGAAAAATCAGCCATAGCTTACCTCCAGATATTGAATATTATTATATTCTATCATTTATAATATAAATCGTTACCAAAAATACTTCTAATTATTGTTACCACTGTATAGTATGTATATATACATTTTTTTTCTTTTTTGCAATTGAATAATATATTATATAATTATTATTTTATTATATAACTTTCAAATGCACAAAAAAATAAGTTCTGCATTTTACAAAACTTATCTTTTATTAATATTATTACCACCAATTTTTAATTGCCTAAAAATCTTTTCTTCACATTTTACTAGAAAATATTTAAAATCCAAAACAATTTTAGACATCATAAACATTTCTTTTTTCCTAATAATATAATCAATATTTACAAACAAAATTCATACTATATTGTACAATATCTTTTAAAAAGTTTATAATTATATATATTGTCTTATAATATTATATAGTATTTGCACATTATACAGTTATATATTCTAGAATATTTGATATATCAACTTCTAAAACATAACAAATCTTTGCTAACACATCAAAATCCACCCTTGATACTTTAGTGTTTCTTAAATTCTTTATTGTATTAAATTCTAAATTTGTTGCTTTTGCTAAAGCATATGTAGAAATATTATTTTTCTTCATATATTCATCTAATTTTACATCTATATTACCATATGGTTTATATTCTATACTCCTCATAAGATCACCCTTTTTATTTTAGCATAATAGCTGTTGTAAATTAATGCGTTTTAAATAACTTATTTACAAACACCAATTATAATGTTATAATGTGAAAAAAGGATGTGTATATAATGAAAGATATTAAAAAGGAACTTGAGAATCTAGAAAAAAACAATATAAAACTTGAAAGCGAATTTTGGAAAGAGTTTACTGATACACATAAGAAACTACAAAGTCATTTAGATATATTAAAAGGAAAAAGTAGTAATAATAAATAACTAAAATTTTCCAAAATACAAATGAAAAGTAGACAAATTATTATATATATGATAAAATAATTATGTAAATTTATGTGATAGGAGTGTTTTTTATGAAAAATAATAAAAAATTAATAATAGGAATTATCATATTAGTATTGATAATATTTGCTCTTTTAATAGGTTTTTATTTAATGAAAACAAATAAAACTATTAAAGGAGTAATCGAATGCACTGTATTAGACCAAAGTGACATTGGAGTTTCTAATATTACAATAAGACTTGCAAAACAAGACGGAACAATTATAGGAGATGTAAAATCTGGTGCTGACGGTAAAATTATGTATTATGATGTTACACCTGGTAATTATACATTATCTCAAATAGATACTAAAGATGGATATAATAAAAACGAGGAGTTAGTAAACGTTACAGTAAATTCTAATGAAACATCTACTATAGATTTTAAAATTGAAAGAACAATAGGAATGCTAGAAATCACAAAAGAAGATGATAGTAATAACCCAATTAATAATGTAACTTTTAACATATACGATGAAGAGGGTTATTTAATTACATCAATTATAACTAATGAGCACGGAAAAGCTAATATAACTCTACAAAATGGAACTTACTACTTAAAAGAGGCAGATGTAGAAGAAGGATATATAAAAGATGATACAATGTATAGAGTTGTTGTTGATGATGAAAATAAAACTTTCTTTAAAACCGTTACTAACATTAGGTATAAAGGTACATTATTAATTACTGCTTATGATACAGAAGGAAATACAGTAAAAGATGTTGAATTTAATATATATGATACAAACGGAAATGTTGCCTATACTATAAAAACAAATGATATAGGAAGAGCTGGTGTTGCTAATATTCCATATGGTACATATTATTATCAACAATCTCAAGTCCCAGATGGATTTAAAAAAGATGAGGAAAAACACGAGTTTGTAATTGTAGAACATAATCAGGTTATAAATAAAAATATTGTTATAGAAAAAAATTAAGAAAAAAATAATTGCTATTATTATATTTGACAATAAAAAACTATTATGCTATAATTATTCTGTAATTATTATATAAAGCCTATGAAAAAGCAAAGTAAGTAATAGAGTATATATTATAGAGAATGTAAGTCTTAGGCTGTAAACTTACTAATATATTATTACTGAAATTTCACTTTGGAGGCCTTATTTTGAACGTTCTTTAACAATTAGGAATAAGCGGGTATGCCCGTAACAGCTTTTAAGAGCATTCATTTTGTATTTAATGAATGAATTTAGGTGGTAACGCGGAATTTAAGTCATTTCGTCCTATGTATAGGATGAAATGACTTTTTTTAAGGAGGATTTATTGATGGAAAGTAAATTATCAAATTTAAAAGAACAAATTATTAACAAAATGAACGATGTAAAAACATCAGCTGATATTGAAAAAATTCGTGTAGAATTTTTAGGCAAAAAAGGAAAACTAATAGATATACTAAAAAATATTAAAAATGTTGAGGCTTCAAAAAGAAAAGAAATTGGTGAGAAAACTAATCTACTAAAAGTTGAAGTTGAAAATTTAATAGAAAGTAAGAAAGAGGAATTAAAAGAAAAAGAGTTTGAAAATAAAATAAAAAATACTGAAAAAATAGATATTACTATCCCTGTAAATGATAAAATTGGCTCTCTTCACCCTATAACTATTGTTCAAAAAGAGTTAGAAGATATTTTTACTAGTATGGGCTTTACAGTAGAAGATGGAAATGAAGTAGAAACTGAGTATAATAACTTTGAAGCAGTAAATGTTCCAAAATATCATCCTGCAAGAGATATGCAAGATACATTTTGGCTTGAAAATGGACAGCTTTTAAAAACTCAAACATCTGCTGCACAAAACAAAATAATGCTAAAATATGGAGCTCCTTTAAAAGCTATTTTTCCTGGAAGATGTTTTAGAAATGAGGCTTTAGATGCATCTCACGAAAATACATTTTTCCAAATGGAAGGTATGATGATTGATAAAAATGTTTCTATCGCAAACCTTATATATTTTATGAAAACATTGCTATCAGAAGTATTTAAGAAAGATGTTGAAGTAAGACTTAGACCCGGATATTTTCCATTTGTTGAACCAGGATTTGAACTTGATATTAAATGCCCATATTGTAGTGGTAAAGGTTGCAAAGTATGTAAAAATGGTAGTTGGATAGAGTTGTGCCCATGCGGCATGATACATCCAAATGTTTTAAAAATGGGTGGTATAGACCCAGAAGAATATTCTGGCTTTGCTTTTGGTTTAGGACTTAGTAGACTTGCAATGATGAAATACAATATAAATGATTTAAGAGCCTTAAACTCTTGTGATTTAAGAGTTTTAAAGCAAATGAATATTAAGTAGGAGGTACTTTAAATGTATATTTCAATAAATTGGATAAAAGATTTCGTTGATTTAGATGATATTGATGTTGAAAATTTAATATATAAGTTTACAATGTCAACTGCTGAAGTTGAAGGAATTACAAAACATGGAGAAGATATTCAAAATGTTATAGTTGCTCAAATTGTTAGTGTTGAAGATGTAGAAAATTCAAAAAAATTGCATAAGTTAATTGTAAATACTGGTAAAGAAAAGTTACAAGTAATTTGCGGTGCACCAAATGTAAAACCTAATGCTAAAGTTGCTTTTGCACAAATTGGAAGTATCGTACAAGGTCAAAAAATTGAAAAAGCTATACTTGCTGGTAATGAAAGTAATGGCATGTGCTTGTCAGAAAAAGAGTTAGGAATTAGCGATGATCATTCTGGAATAATTATACTTGATGATAATGCAAAACTTGGTGAAGATATTAAAAATATTATTCCAATTGATGATATTATTTATGAAGTGGATAATAAATCTCTAACTAATAGACCTGATTTATGGGGACACTATGGCATAGCAAGAGAAATTGCAACTATTACTAAACGCCCATTAAAACCACTTGATGTAGAAGTTTTAAGTATATATAACGATTTAGAAAAGTTAGATATTGGCGTTGAAGTGGATAACGATGAAAATCCTCTTTGTTTAAGATACAGTGGTATGAGAGTTGAAAATGTAACTAAAAAACAAGCCTCTTGGAAGATGAAAGTAAGACTATATTATTGTGGTATGAGAAGTATAAATCTTCTTGCAGATATGACAAATTATATAATGCTTGAACTAGGTCAACCTATGCATGCATTTGACCAAAATGTTGTTGATAGTGTATATGTTAAGACTTTAAAGGATAATACTAAATTTACAACTTTAGATGGCCAGGAAAGAAATTTAAGTAAAGGTACTCTTATGATTTGGCATAAAGATGAACCAGTAGCAATAGCTGGAGTTATGGGAGGACTTGCTAGTGAAATTAAAGATGATACTAATTCACTATTTCTTGAGTCTGCTAATTTTGAGGCAGTAAATATTCGTAAGACTGCAAGTAAACTTGATTTAAGAACAGATGCAGCAGCACGTTATGAAAAGACTTTAGACCCTGAACTTACAGAAACTGCTATTGCTAGATTTATAAAACTACTAAAAGAAGAAGATAATGGAGTTAAGATTACATCTTCTTTTACAGATGTTTATATTAAAAGGTATCCACATATAACTATACATATTACAAAAGACTATATTGATAAAAGTATAGGTAAAACTATTTCTACTGATGAAATTATTTCTACTCTTACAAATCTTGCTTTTGTTACTAAAGTTGAGGATAATGATATAACTATTGACGTTCCAACTTTTAGAGCTACAAAAGATGTAAGTCAAAAGGCAGATATTGTAGAGGAAATTGCAAGAATTCATGGATATGATAACATTACACCTCAAACTAATTTATGGAAAGTATCTCCTGTTAAAAAGGATGCTTTAAGAGAACTTGAATATTCTACTAAAGATTTACTTGCTACAAAATATGGTATGTCAGAGATACATAGTTATGTATGGTATAATACTGAATTAAATCAAGAGTTAGGTATAAAAGTTAAGGATAATTTAAAGATTACTAATGGAATTGTAAAACTTGATAATACTTTAAGAAGAGAAATGGCTCCTACTATACTTTATGCTATAAATAATAATTTAAAATATATGCAAGAATGTAAAATATTTGAGATTGGTAGAACTTTTGACTATAATTTTGATGGTAAAAATGCAGATGAATACAAAGTTTTGGGAATCGGTCTTGCAAGTTTTAAAGAGTCTGAAAAAGATTTAGTTTTTGAGGCTAAATCTATGATTGATAATATTGTTATGGTTAATAAAAACTTAACTGTTAATTATAAAAATATTGAAGTTATTGAAAATAACTGGATGCACCCTGTTAATAGTTTTGAAATACTTGTTAATAATATTTCTTTAGGATATATTTCAGTTTTACATCCTAAAATTAAAGAGACAATAAATGCAAAAACTTCTGTTGTTATAGCTGAGCTTAGAATTGACTTACTTGGTAATATGCTAAAGAAAGATATTTGCTATAAAGAGGTATCTAAATACCAAACTGTTAATTTTGATTTATCTTTAATCGTAGATAAAGCTATAAAATATGAAACTATTGAATCTATTATTAAATCTGCAAATCTTGATTATTTAATAGATTTTAGTCTAGTTGATATATATGAACAAAATGCACTATCAAATAAAAAGACTTTTACTATTAGATTTACAATAGGTTCATATACAGATACTTTAACAAAAGAACAAATAGATGCTGAAAGAGAAAAAGTGCTTAATGCCTTTAATTTAAATGGTATATATATAAATGAATAATTAAATAACAAATAAGACTATTAATAATTAAATAACTATAATTATAAACCATATGAGTAAAAAATATCCACATACATAATGTATATGGATATTTTTTATTTATTAATACAAAAAATTAATTATTCAAACTCTTAAAAAAGCAAAGCAATCAAATATTAAACTCAAAAGATATCAAAACCTGATTATTTTCTTCGTCAAAACTTACATTAATATCATCTGGAACACCAATAATGCCATTTACAAGTGCCCAGTTTTGAACATTTTTTTTAAGGTAGCTTAAACTTTTTCCGTCTTTCATAGGGCCAAATACAATCGATTCCACAAATTCCATATCAAATTTTTCAAGTACATACATAGAAATCATATTATAAGCATTACAATCACTTAAGTCTAATTTAAGATACTCATCAAGTATCCCTTCCCACATCTTCTGCTGCATTTTTACAATGAAATCATAAGAAATCGCATTATAATTTGCATAAGCCATATAATCTTCGGCTTTTTGAAAGTCAAATATTTTAGGTTTAAAACTATCATCGTCCTCACTAGCTAAACAAAGACTTATCTTCGAGGGTATTTCTGCAGACTCTTTCTCATTTTCTTCATAATCATCTAAATATAAATCACCATTTAAAAATAAATCTTTTAATATCTCATCAACTTTATCGTTGTTTACAAAAATATTATCCATAATGTGTTTAGCAAAATCATATTCTCCTAAATGCACATACTCCATTAATTGTTTAATATCTCTGCACTGATTTACTATATATCTTCTTTCCACATTATACCCATTTTCAGGCTTAAATGTACAACATAAAATGTTTAAAATATCAAGTATCTCATTCAATCTCATTACCCGTGGATTCAAATACATTTTTAACCTTACATCCGTTACATCCATTTTAAGCTCTCCTTTATAATTTATTTGCATAAAAAACTTTTTTAATTCATAATTTTACTACAATTATGCCTACATTTTGTAATATTTATTACAAATCAAAAAATTAATTATACAAAGGTATTATAGCACATTAATTTAGTATTGTAAATCTTTTTCTAAAAAAAACATATACTTAAAGCTTATAACATTATTATAACATTGGCCATAAAAAATAGCAGTATAAAAACTGCCATGAAAAAATATATTATTTATACACAAAGTAATCTATTTAACTACAACACAACTATTAAATTAATTTTATATAAAACTTTGGCGGAGAAGGAGGGGATCGAACCCTCGCGCCTCTAATGAAACCTAACAGTTTAGCAAACTGTCCCCTTCACCACTTGGGTACTTCTCCAAATACTAAAAAAGAAGTACGTATCATAA
>CANRQA010000065.1 GCA_947632635.1 uncultured Clostridia bacterium
CCAAATACTAACCAATTTTAAAAAAATTAAAAATATATAAGTAGGTAATTATTATATTTTTTATGCGGTCGCCCTAAGGGTACGATGAAAAGACTATAAAAGATGTATGTTATTTGATAAAATATCATGATACCATAATTGACACAAAAATTCCTTATTCAAAAAACGAAATAATACTTATATATAAAAGATTATCACTACAATATGCAGATGCAAAATCTCATGCTAGTAAATACGTGCAAAAAAGACTTGATAAACTCGATAAAATAAAAGAAGAATTGGATAGCCTATATATAAATTGAATTTAATATTTTGTATGAAAAAAGGAGTAAAAATACATAAATTTGTATTTTACTCTTTTTTTTTTGTAAAAAATGTAATATAATGTATTTACGAGGTGAAACTAAATGGCAAAAGTAATATCAATTGCAAATCAAAAAGGTGGTGTAGGAAAAACTACAACAGCTGTAAATTTAAGTGCTTGTATTGCTCAAAAAGGGAAAAAAGTGCTATTAATAGATATAGATCCACAAGGAAATGCAACAAGTGGTTTAGGAGTAAAAGCTGATGAAGAAAAATCTATATATAATGTTTTAGTTGAAGATTTAGATATAAAAGATACAGTAAAAGCTACAATGATAAAAAAATTAGAAGTATGTCCTGCAAATATAAATTTAGCTGGAGCTGAAATTGAACTTGTATCAATGGTTTCAAGAGAAACAAGATTAAAAGATGCAATAGATGAAATAAGAGAAAAATATGATTATATCTTTATTGATTGCCCGCCATCTTTAGGTCTAATTACGCTTAATGCATTTACAGCTTCTGATAGTGTACTTGTGCCAATTCAATGTGAATACTATGCATTAGAGGGATTGGGTCAATTAGTAAATACTATAAAACTTGTTCAAAAGCATTTAAACAAAGAATTAGCAATCGAAGGAGTTGTACTTACAATGTTTGATTCTAGGACAAATCTATCCACTCAAGTTGCAGATGAAGTAGAAAAATATTTTGGAAATAAGGTATTTCAAACTGTTATACCAAGAAATATACGACTAAGCGAAGCACCAAGTCATGGCTTACCAATTAGCGTATATGACCCTGACTCTAAAGGTGCAGAAACATATAAAAAACTTGCAAAAGAATTAATAAAAATAAACGAGAGAGGAGAATAAAAAATTATGGCAAAATCACAAAAAGGTCTAGGAAGAGGGTTAGATGCTTTTTTTGGAGATGATATAAATGAAGTTGAAAAAATAGCAAAACCAAAAAAAGAAGATAAACATAAAGAAGTTGGTAAAGTTGTAGAACTTAATATAACAGAAGTTGAACCAATGTTAAATCAGCCAAGAAAAATATTTGATAAAGAAAAACTACAAGAATTAACTAATTCTATAAAAGAAAATGGTGTTTTACAGCCAATACTTGTTGTAAAAGATGAAAATGGATATACTATTGTTGCAGGAGAAAGACGTTGGAGAGCAGCAAAAGATGCTGGGCTTAAAGAAATACCAGCAATTATAAAAGATTATACTGATACAAAAAAGAAACAAGTAGCTCTTATTGAGAATATTCAAAGAGAAGATTTAAATGTAATAGAAATTGCAAAAGCTATAAAAGAGTTAATGGATATAGATGGATATACACAATCTGAAGTTGCAAAAATAACTGGAAAAAGTTTACCAACTATATCTAACATAATGAGATTACTAAAATTACCAAACCAAATTTTAGAATATTTATTAGAAGGAAAATTGGTTGAGGGCCAAGCAAGAGCATTACTTGCAATAGATGATGAAGAAAAACAAATAAAAATAGCAGAAAAAATAATAGAAAAGAAACTTACAGTAAGAGAAGTAGAAAAATTAATTTACGGTGCAGAAGAATATGATAGAAAACCTACAAAAAAACAGCCCAAAACAGTATTTTACCAAAGAATAGAAAATAAATTAAAAGATTATTTTGGTTATAAAGTAAAAATAGATTCTACAAAGAAACATCAAAGACTAACAATTGAGTATAACGATGAAGAAGGACTTGAAAGTTTACTTAATAAATTAAATATTGAAATATAGGAGCTGAAATTATGGATAAAGAAACAACAGCAAGAGCAGTAATAATATTAGATAATTTAGATAAAAAAGAGCTTGTAACGATAAAAAGAACAAAATTTAAAAATGGTGAAATTGTAAAAGAATATTATACTATTCCAGGTGGACATGTAGAAGCAGGTGAAAACTGTAACGAAGCGGTAATAAGAGAAGTGGAAGAAGAATTAGGGGTAATGGTAAATATTGAAAAAGAACTTTTAACATTCGAAAATAAAGATTTAAATAGAACAGATAAATTTTTTGAATGTAGCATTAAAAGTGGAACTCTTGGAACTGGTACAGGTCCAGAATGGACAGAGATAAATATAGAAAAATATGGCAAATATGAATTATGTATGTTAGATATTAGTGACTTGGATAGTTATAACTTATTACCAGTAGAAATTAAAGACAAAATAAAAGAAAAATATAGTTAAGAAGTGCTTTTATAAGTGCTTCTTTTTTGCAATTTATATACTTGCAAAATAATAATATTTAATATATAATATAGAAAAATGAGGAGGTATTATGGATAGTAAATATAAAAGAGTATTAATAAAACTAAGTGGTGAAGCTATAGGTAAAGAAGACGGTAGAGGAATTGACAAGGATAAACTTGAAAGAATAGTAAATCAACTTGTAGAACTTTCAAAAAGCAAAGTAGAAATAGGAATTGTAATTGGAGCAGGTAACTTTTGGCGTGGAAAATATGGTGAGGGATATATGGAAAGAACAACAGCAGATTATATGGGAATGCTTGCAACAACACTAAATGCATTAGCACTGCAAGAAATGATAGAGGGAAAAGGCTGTCCAACACGTGTTATGACTGCGATTGAAATGAAGCAAATAGCTGAACCATATATTAGAAGAAGAGCGGTAAGACATTTAGAAAAAGGAAGAATAGTTATTTTTGCTTGTGGTACTGGTAATCCGTATTTCACAACAGATTCTGCTGCTGCTTTAAGGGCAATAGAAATGGAGGCAGATATAATATTACTTGCAAAAAATGTTGATGGCGTTTATGATAAAGATCCAAAAAAATATAACGATGCAAAAAAATATGATGAAGTTACATATATGCAATCTATCTCAGAGGGGCTTTGTGTAATGGATACTACAGCGATTACGTTATGCATGGAGAATAAAATTCCAATTTGTGTATTTGCTTTAAATGAAGAAAATTCTATAATACGTGCAATAAGTGGTGAAAAGATAGGAACTATGATAGAAAAGTAGGTGGTCTTATGGACGAGGCAGTAAATAAAAATGAAGAGCCAATTATAAAAATACATCCTAATTTTGATTTTATATATGAGTTAGGGATGCCAACAGGAAGAAAGATAAAAAATACAATTATTTTGCTATTAATATTTATATTAGGTTTTGTAATATTTGTATTTAATAAAGATAAAGTTAATATTACAAATGTTAATGCTTTAGACTTTAAAAATATTTTCTTTTGGGCTTTTATTATTGCTATTATTGTGGCATTTGTAAAACTTATAGTACATTTAGTAATGAAAAAAATGCAATATGAAAATATTACTTATACCTTTTTTGAAGACCATATGTGTTATGAGGACTCTTTTTTAAATCAACATAAGAAGAATATTAAATATTCAAATATTAAAGAAGTAGAGATAAGACGAAGTGTTTGGGATAGAATTTTAGGATATGGCATAATTGTTATTTATACCAATGCAGAAAACGAATATAGTAATGGTTTAATTGTTTATGGTATTAAAAATCCACAAAAATATTATGATACTATTGAAAGTATGGTACATAAATATCAAGATGAAAAAAGTAATGATAGTAGTAGTGCTAGTGGTAATAATAATGAAGAGATTACTGAAAATAATAATTTAAAAGAAAATTAAATTATAAATAGTAAAATTAAATATACTGTGTTACAGAAATGTTACATAGTATATTTTTTTATTGACGTTTGGCGAAAATTGTCAAAAAATTATTGACTACTTAATTTAAAAATAGTATAATGAATTATGTTTGGAGGGATTGGAGTGAAAAAAGATAATATTATAAAATTAATAGTGTCTGTTATAATTATTCTATTGATAGCATATTTATCTGTTTTTGGATTAAATATAGGAAATAGAAATATTATAAAAAGTGCTAAAAGTATAAAAACTGGCTTAGATATTAGTGGTGGTGTTACAATTGTATATCAAGCACAGTCTGATAGTAACTCAACTATTTCAGAAGAAGATTTAAAAAAATCTGAAACTGTTATTAGAAAAAGATTGGAAATAAAAAATATATATGATTATATAGTAAGATCAGATGCTACTACTGGGCAAATAAGTGTTGAAATACCAGCAAATATTAATGATACAACACAAGATCCTTTAACTGCAGTTGACGGACTTGATAAAACTGCAAAAATTGAATTTCGTGATCCAGACGGAAATGTAATTTTATCAGGTGATGATATTGTTAGTGCTAAATATAGTGATGACCCTGTAGATAGTACCGGTATGCCTTCACCACATGTTGTGTTAACTTTTAGTAGTGAGGGACAAACAAAATTTGCAGAGGCAACTGAAAGATTAGTAGGACAAGTAATATCAATATACTTAGATTCTGATGCTATAACTGAACCAGTAGTTAATAGTAAGATTGATTCAAATACTGCAATTATTACAATGGGAAGTGGAACATATTCTGAGAAAAAAGCAGAAGCAGAAGAGTATGCTATGTTAATTGACTCTGGTACTTTGCCATTTAGTTTAAATGTTATTAACAAAGAATATATAGGTCCATATATAGGTCAAAAAGCACTAGAAGTTAGCATTTATGCAGGAATAGTTGCATTAATTGCTGTGTGCATAATAATGATTTGTGTATATAGATTACCTGGAGTTGTGTCAAGTTTATCTTTAATTGCTTATGTTGCTATTATACTATTAATAATGTCAACAACTGGAATAAGTTTAACTTTACCAGGAATAGCAGGTTTAATTCTTTCAGTAGGTATGGCAGTTGATGCAAATGTTATAATTTTTGAAAGATTGAAAGAAGAATTAATACAAAAAACAGCTCCCAAAAAAGCATTTGATAGAAGTTTTAAAAATGCAATGGCAGCTATAATTGATGGAAATATTACTACTTTTACAGTAGGTCTACTTTTATATATTTTTGGAATTGGACCAGTAAAAGGCTTTGGTATTATTCTTGCTATTGGTGTTTTAGTAAGTTTACTTACAGCAGTTGTTATTACTAAGTTTATTTTAAAACAATTTTTATCACTGTCAAGTAATCATTCCTTCTTATTTGGTATAAGAAAGGAGGAAAATTAATATGGATATTTTAAAATATAGATATGTATATTTAATCTTTTCTTTAGTAGTAATTATAGGTGGTATAGTATATGGCGTTATAACTGGCTTTGAGTTTGATATTGATTTTAAAGGTGGAACTAAAATTGAGGTAGATCTTAAGGCTGAATTTGATAATAATGATTTAGAAAATATAGTTTCTGAAGTTACAGGTACAAAGCCATTAGTTCAAAAAACATCAGTAGGGGAATATACTGTTGCAATAACTTCAGATGTTATGACAGAAGAAGTTTCTCAAAATGTTGTAAATGCGTTAAAAGAGAAATTTCCTAATATGGATGAACCATCTATTAGAAATATACAACCATCATATGGTAAAGAACTTTTAAATTCTGCTATGCTTGCTATTATTGTTTCAATAGTTATAATTTTGTTATATGTTGGAATTAGATTTAAAACTTTAGGTTTTACAGCTGCAGTTACTGCAATACTTGCTCTTATACATGATGCTCTATTTATAATTGCAATATATGGAATATTTAAACTTCCTATAAATTCAACATTTGTAGCAGTTATTTTAACAATAATAGGATATTCTATTAATGATACAATAGTTGTATATGATAGAATTAGAGAAAATAAAAGAAAAGTAACAAGATCAAGTGATAATAAAGAGACTATTAACAAAAGTATTAAGCAGACTATGAAAAGAACAATTAATACATCTGTTACAACAATAATTGTAATTGTAATTGTATTTGTATTTGCACTTATTAATTCTCAACAAGTTTTAATAGAATTTTCAATACCTTTAATGATTGGTATAGTTGTAGGTACATATTCATCAGTATGTTTGTCAACATCAATTTGGTATATGCTAGATAATGTTATTTCAAAATTTTCAAAAACAGATAAGAAAAGAAAAAAATAATATTAAGCAGGAGGTAAAACAACTCCTGCTTATTTTAATATGGTTTTAATGATGTATATGTTTAAAGTTTATAATAAAATGTTTGATTTTTTTGATGAAAGCTATAATTAAATTTTTTAGAAAAATTTTTTATATCAAAAAAGTCAATAAATATTGACTTTACTAAAAATAAATGTTATAATATTTTTTGTCGATGGGAGTGTGGCGGAACTGGCAGACGCACAGGACTTAAAATCCTGCGGGCTTCAAAACCCGTACCGGTTCGATTCCGGTCATTCCCACCAACGACGTATCTGTTCGAACTAATGGAACAGATAGATACAAAAATCAATCAGAAATGGTTGATTTTTTTTCTTTTGCAAAAAAATCATCCTAAATCTATAACGAAAGGATGGTGTTTTAAATGAAGATAATTAAGCAAGAATTACAATTTGAAGAAAGTCTAAAACAAAGACTTGAATTTATATGTGAGTTTTCAAAGGTTACTCCAAAGTTTGTAAATGGCAGTATTAGAAAAATTGAAAAAACTAATATTTCATATATTGAGCCTCATAGAGTAATTATCAATAATACTACTTTTTTAGTATTTAATTATTCTAATGATGTTTATGTGTCCAACTTAACTAAAAAGATAAAATTATCAGAATTAGAAGAATATCTACAAAACATATAAAACATAAAGTAAAAATTTGACATTTCTTAAAATCGTGATATAATATGGCTAATAAATTATATATAGTTGCTCGTTAAAAACTATATATTCATGAGTACTTTGAAAAAATAATATTATATTACAATTATATTGTATTTCGTGATAGATAAATTTTAAGAGATGTCATAAGTACTCGTATTGTACTTTGATGTCTCTTTTTATTTATATTCTAGGAAAGTCATAGACTTGACGTAGAAGATAATTATGCGAACGTTACAAATTCTTGCATTTTAATGCTTAGAATTTGTTAGTCCGTTTTGTTAGGAGGTTATGCAAATTGGACGAAGAAAATAAAAAATGTGGTTTATATATGAGAGTATCAACTGAAGACCAAGCTCGTGAAGGTTTTAGTTTGCCAGAGCAAAAAGA
>CANRQA010000066.1 GCA_947632635.1 uncultured Clostridia bacterium
GTATCAAAATTACTACCTAAATCTAAACTTGTTAAATTGCCACATCTAGAAAACATACTAGTCATACCTGTTACATTGCTTGTATCAAAATTACTACCTAAATCTAAACTTGTTAAATTGCCACATCTAGAAAACATACTAGTCATACCTGTTACATTACTTGTATCAAAATTACTCACATCTAGACTTGTTAGGCACTCACATCCACTAAACATTCTTGACATATCTAATACATTTCTTGTATCTAATACCTTTATATCTATTTCTTTTGCTGCTGTAAAATTATATAACATACATGATGAATCTCTATTTGCAACTATTTTTGTATTTCCACCTATCGTTAATTCATAACCATCCTCTCCATCATCTACTATCCAAGCCATTACTCCACCATTATTTCCCTCAGATACATCCCATGACTTTATTACTCCATCTGGCACTTTATTGTTTGTTATAAACTTTATCTTCGTTATTTTTGTTCTATATTCTTCAGCATGAAAATCATCTTGTGAAAAAAGAGGCCATGATCTTAATACCGCATCATTTGGGTTCCCTATTATATATCCCATACTTTCAGCTACTTCTTGTTTTTTCTTATCTTTTCCCAAATATGCTAATCCTTCTTCAAATACTTCTACTTCTCCTTTATATTTTTCGTTTACTACATCTTTATAGTCTTCTACTGTTATTTTGCTTGTATCTCCTCCATATTTTAGTAACAATTCTCCTGTTTTTAGACCATACGCCTCTTTCATTACTTGTAAATCATTTCGAAGTACTGCTTCTTTTGCATTACTTATTGGGTTATTAGTTATTACTCCCATTATTATTGCTGTTGATAATATTAATATTATTACTATTATCACTATTAACACTATTAAACTTATTCCTCTTTTTTTCATATGTCTTTTCGCTCCTTTATGTATATATTTTTTACTATACCACAAATTTTATACATTGTCACTGGAAATTTTTCCCTTTTTTACGCACAAAACCAGCATTAGAATATTATCCATATTCTAACACTGGTTTTATTATATTTTCATTTTCTTTTTTTACAGTTTTTACAATTTTTTCCTCTTTTATTTTGCTACTATTTTTATTTTTTAGTGTGTAGTATGTATGTATGTATGTATGTATAGTGTTTTCATATTTTCTACCTCTTTTGTTTACATAGTTATTTACTTTTTTTGTTACTTTTCTACAGTTTGATTTTACTATATATAACAACTTTTTACAAGTATCATTATTAACTTTCTATCTTTTTAATAATATTTTTGCCCTGTTTTTTTATTTTAGTAACTATACTTTCATTTTTCTTCTTTCTTTTCATCATTTCTTGAAGTCTACCACGTTCAATAGCCTTTTTATACACTTCTAGTTCTTTTTTTGCAATTTCAAGTTCATCTTTTTGACTTACAGTTTCCTCAACTTTAAATTTAAGTTTTTGGTAACTTTCCTTATCAAGATTGCTCAAATATTTAAGTCGTTTATACATATCAACTTCATTAAAGAAAATATATCCATTTTTTCCCTCTTCAATTTGGTCTTTATTTACTTCATCCATCCTTTGCAAAACAGGAAGTCCCATAGCCATAGCTTCAAGCATAGATATAGAATTCATTTCAGAAAGTGAAGATGTAAGGTACAAATCAGACATCTTGTAATATTTAGGCAAATCTTCATGTTCAACACGACCAGTAAATTTTATAAAATGCTCTAGGTGTAAAGATTTAACTTGATTTTCTAACTCTTCTCTACCTGGGCCATCACCTATTACAACAAAATATATATTATCATCCTTTTTTAATGTTTTAGATAAATAATCTATTGTAACATCAATACTTTTCTCATTTGCTACACGCCCTACAAAACATGTAACAAAAGCATTTTCAGGTATACCTAATTTTTCTCTTATCTTTTTTACTTCTTCATCATTAACATTATCAGGATTAAACACTGACATTTCAACAGAATTAGGAAGTATTCTTACCTTTTTCTTATGACTTGATTTCTTTATATATTCAAAGCACTTTTCCGAAGGCCCAACAATAGCTTGAGATTTATTTGCATATAGACCTAAATATTTATCCATTATTTTATTTCCAAGCCTTATTAAAACCTTAGGCATTACATAGTAAATATAATCACCATATGCTGTATGTAATGTATATACTAGCGTACTCTTTAATTTTTTTGCAGCATATATCCCAAAAAGACCCATACTAAACTCATTATGTATATGTATAATATCAGGGTTAAACTCTTTTAATATTTTAAGTCTTGTTTTACTATATGGAGAAGAAACTCCAAAACCATAAAAACTTTTTAGTTTTATTGCTGGACAATACAAAACTCCGTCTTTTATATAATGTTTTCTTGTTTCAGGACTTGCAGTAACAACAAGAACTTCATGACCTAATTTTTCAAAACCATCTTTTAATGTTTTTACATGTGTTGTAACACCATTTATATGTGGAAAATATGTTTCTGTTAATAACGCTATTTTCATATTTATTTCAAACTCCTAACTAAATTTTAATGACATTTTTTATTATATTACATATAACAATAAATTGCAAGTAAAATTTTATCGTTTACTTAAGCGTTATATTTTAGGTATTGCAACAAACATATTAGTGATACCCTCTTTTAAATAATCCAAAAACCCCTTTTTATATATATTTTCTTCTAAAATATATTCCTTTTCATAAATTTTTTCATCTTCTATATATGCCTCTACTTTACCTATTACAGTACCCATTTGCATAGGAGGAGTAATACTATCTATTACTTCTTGCTTTATAATTATACTATTATATTCTTCTTTTGTAAGTGGCAAAGCTAAACTATCCTTATATGTCCTTTTATAATTTGTAATATTTCCTTTTATAACTGGAATATTGATATAGAAATTCAAGTTATTTGAAATATCCATTTTCTTGTATCTATTAAAGCACGCTTCTAATATATCTTTTGTTGTATTAAATCTAATTTGAGTATTTTCAGCTCCAAGTACAACTGCTATATACCTTGAGCCATTAGCACTAGCAGTTGCCATTAAGCACCTATTTGCACCATTTGTAAAACCAGTTTTGCCACCATCTGCTTTATCATAAGTTTTAAGTAAAGCATTTGTATTTGTTAAAAGTTCTGAAAATGAGCCAAAATTAACAGTTTCACTTCTTGTTCCCATTACATTACTTATATTTTTGTTTTTTATAGCGTATCTAGTAATTAAAGCAAGTTCTTTAGCTGTTGTATAATGATTTTCATTATCTAAACCGTGAGGGTTAGCAAAATTTGTATTAACGCAACCTATTTCTTTTGCTTTTTTATTCATCATAACCGCAAAATTTTCTATAGTTCCACCTAGATGTAGTCCAACCGTATATGCACAATCATTTCCTGAGGGAAGTAACATACCATAAAGAAGACTTCTAGCAGTTACTTTATCTCCTTTTTTTAAGCCTACCTCTGAGCCACCTATCCAAGTTGCCTCAGCAGGAACTTCTATTAACTCATCCATGTTACAATTTTCTACAAGTAAAATAGAGGTCATTATTTTAGTAAGTGATGCCATAGGCCTTTTTTCATCAGCATTTTTTTCAAATAAAACTCTTCCGGTTTCTGCATCCATAACAACTGCAGCTGGTACATTAACATCCATAAATGATTTGTTTATAACTGCTCCTTTTACATTACTAAATATGTTTAATATAACTAAATAAACCACAAAAAATTTAATTATCTGTATTTTTTTCATAGAAAAAACACCTCTTAAGCATATTTATGCTTGTATTTTAAAATATATGTATGCATGTACAAAAAAAACTGCTATAAACTAATTAAAATTTGTATTATAGCAGTTTTTGTCTTAATTCATTTAATAATTCTTTATCATCACTTATTATACTAGAAGCAATATATGATAAAAACTCATTTTTTATTTTATTATCATTTAAAAAATCTTTTATACAATCTTTTTCTTTTTCGATAACTTCTTTTGTTTTAAAACCTTTAAATATACTTTTTTTCTTTTTTATTATTTTTTCATATAAATTATTAATGTTATATATATCACCTATTATTTTTAAGTACATTTTGTAATTTTCTCTATCAAAATCATCATATTTTTTATTAATACATTTAATACTAGCCTTAATATTTTCTATTTGATTTTTTAAGGTTTTAATTTTTTCATTATT
This sequence comes from uncultured Clostridia bacterium, assembly GCA_947632635.1. Taxonomy (GTDB): domain Bacteria; phylum Bacillota; class Clostridia; order TANB77; family CAG-465; genus CAG-465. The sequence continues at coordinate 4,209 of CANRQA010000066.1, forward strand.
TTTTACAAACGGATACTTTCTTAATTTTGAACTATCTAATAACATTTCTAGTTCTTTTTCATATTTACATCCTAATTTTTCCTTACAATTTTCTAAAAGTTTTTTATAGAATTTTTTAAAATATACTATTTGATGTGATAAATTCATTGAATTAAATTTATATAAATCATAATATGTATTCATATCAAATTCATTATACATTAATTCTATTAAATCCTCCATTATGTTTAATAATGACGTATTTTTATACATATCTACATCAATATTTTCAATAATATAACATATACTTTTATAATATTTTGTATCTTTTAAATAATCAGGTAATTTTTTGTTTTCCTTTATACTAGTAATAAGCTCACAAACATCTGTTATTCCCTCATATGATAAACAAGTGCCAATTAACCTTTTTATATCATCAAAGTTTTTGTAACGCTTTTCTTTTACTTTATCAAGTTCATTTTCTATTGTAAAATTATATTTTCCCTCTATAAATTTAGTTACTCTATCAATATAACTTTCACTTACAGTATGATTTGCAAGTACTTTTTCAATATAATCATAACCACCATAAATATGAATATGACAGCTTTTAAAGAAACTTAAAAAACTATCTTCATAAAATTTTAAATAATCTTTTGTAAAAGGTAAATAATCTTGTTTTGTATTATCTTCATTATATACTTTAGTATGAATTTTTCCAAAATCAGCTGGGAGTGAAATATTACATAAATAATTATATAACTCTTGCTTTTTTTCAAAAGAAAGTGCTCTTTTTTCTTCTGTTGTAATTAATATATTTAATATTCCTTTGTACCCCTCAATATATTTTGGTAATAACTTTTTTATATAATTTAACGCACAGATTATCTTTTCATACTGCTCAATATTTTTTACTGCTTTACAAATATCTAGTAAATAATATTCAGCCTTATCTGATAAATTAAAACTATTAAAAAGTACATCAATAGAGTATATATATGATATTATCTTCTTTATTTCTTTTAATTTTTCATCATGTACTTTTTTTATTCCTTCTAATTCATTATTTTTTATTTCTAATAATTCTTTTAGTTTATCATTTATATAGTTAGTATTAGCATAAAATGATCTTTCAAGCACATTTTCAAAATCTCTTGATAAAGTATCAATTAAAACTACTTCAATATCATTTTTAACATCTTGTATTTCTGATACTTTACAAACACTTCTGTCATTTAATACTAATCTATCATATTTTTCTTTTCTATTTGCCAATAATTTTAAATTAGAATCAATACCTGCTAGTACTACCATTATGACTCCTTTTTTACTTTATTATTTACAACCCCTATAATTACTTTGATTATATCACATTATGTTAATTTTTTCAATATTATTTCATTTTTATGTAAAAAAATATTTCAACACATTGTTTAAATTCAATCTATTAGAAAAAAATAGATTTTCTCACTTATTTTTTATTACAAATCACATTATATGCAATTGTATATACTTCTTTTTGTATACACTCACACCTTTTTTTACCTTAATATTTTTAGTAGTTATACACTTTTATTAGTTACGAAAATAATTTACTTTTTAAAGTTACGTTTATTTTTGCTTTAATTTTAAACCTTATTTTGACTTAAAGGGCATTGATGATAATTTGAAATATAAAAATATTGGCATTTTTATATAACAGGTTGGGACAAAATTAAAGTAAAATATCCATTACTTTTTCTTGTATTCATGTGAAGTCATTAAGCAAAGTCGAAAGTAAATATTTTTTTCATTTAAGCAAATTTTATACAGTCTGTTTTACATATTAATTGATACCTCTTTCTTGTATAAAAATGATAAAATAAAAATGTATGAAAAATCGAAAATAACAATGTACAATCATAAATACTTATTTTATCATTTTTACCCTATTAGTTAAAAGACTTGCTTGTTATACTTAAAACAAGGAGGTAAAATTAATTACCTCCTTGTACTTTTACATCAAATAATAATTTAAGCCAATAGCTTTAATTTGCCTAGTAATATAAAATACATCTGGTATATCTATAAATTGATATAGTCTATTTTGCTTTTTGGCTTCAATAAGCAAAAGCATAAATTCACAAACATCTATGTAACTATATATCTGTATCCCATCTTTTTTATATAATTTGTCAAAATACAACTTATTACTTTTAAATATACTTGATAGTCTACTTTTTATATATTTACCATTTTTTAAATCTTTTAATCTATTCCTATACCGCCTACGTGCATTTGCAAACATCATCCTTTGAAAACTCATCAAAAGATTGTTATAACATTCTTTATATATATCAGTTACATATTCGCCAAAAATATTTTTATTAAGCCATTCTTTGCACTCTTCAACTTGGACTTTTATAATACCACTCTTATCCCTATACTTAGATACCTTTTTTAAAATTTTACGCTTATTTTTTATATCAATATTTGGAATACCTAAGTACTCTCTAGGTAAATTTCCAAGTAGATTTGTTTGATAGGCGTACATATTAAGCCCTCCCAAATAGTAATATTTATCTATAGAATGAAAAATACATATATTTATATTTTATCATTCTAATATACTTATATTAAAATTAATAAGATTACCTTTAAGCAAAGTATATAATAAAAATATTATATTGTCAATACATTATTTTTAATTAATATTTCTACATAATATGTACAAATAGAATTATATTTGTTAGAGTAGCATTAACACATTTTTTTACTATTTAAAAAGTTACATTTCCGCCAAATTTTTCTCTTAATTTTTCCTTTGAGTTTACACTTAAATTTGGATTTCCTCTTAAATCTATTTTAGTTGATGGATCAAGT
>CANRQA010000067.1 GCA_947632635.1 uncultured Clostridia bacterium
ACAAGTAAAATAAAGGTAGAAGATTATGAAGATGTAGTAAATGAAAAATATAAAGGAGAAGTAGAAGTATTTGAAGAAGGACTAGCATATTTAGGAAAAGATAAGAAAAAACAAGAAGTAGCGGAAGAAATGGGCTATATAATAGGAAACCCAAATGATGCAGTATTAAGAACATGGACATATGATTCACAAGATGATTTTCATGCAAATGAATATAGAACAAAAATAACAAAGATAAAGTTTATAACAAACAATAAAGTACCAGATGGAGTAATTAAGTCTTGGGATGTATCAGCAGGAACTAATGAAGGAGTAATGGCATGGATGGTAAGTGATGGCGAAAATGGATATGAACTAACAATAGGTGGAAATACAAAAGTAGTAGCAAATACAAATTCATCATATATGTTACATAATTTTACAGCATTAAAAGAGATAGATATAAAAGTATTGGATACAAGTAAGGTAACAAATATGGTAGGAATGTTCTCGGGATGTAGCAGTTTAATAAATTTAGATTTAAGTAGTTTTAATACAAAAAATGTAACACGTATGTATGTTATGTTTTCAGGATGTAGTAGCTTAATAAATTTAAATGTAAGTAATCTTAATACAAGTAAAGTAATACGAATAGAAGGAATATTCTCAGGATGTGAGTCTTTAACAAGTTTAGATTTAAGTAGTTTTGATACAAGCAAGGTAACAAATATGGGATCTATGTTTGAAGGTTGTAGAAAGTTAAATAGTATAGATTTAAGTCATTTTGATACAAGTAATGTAACAAATATGGCAAGGCTGTTTTATTCTTGTGCAGCTTTAACCGATTTAAATTTAAGTAGTTTTAATACAAGTGGTGTAACAAGCATGGATAGAATGTTTTTCGAATGTAGCAGCTTAACAAATTTAGATTTGAGTAAATTTAATACAAGTAAAATAACAAATATGGAGCATATGTTTTTAGATTGTGTAAATTTAACTACATTAAATATAAATAATTTTGATACAAGTAATGTAGAAAATATGACAAGCATGTTTGGAAATTGTAGAAAGGTAAAAGCAAGTATAACAATAAAGAATGTTGATACAACTGAATATAGTGGCATATTTAGTAATGCGGCAACAGAAGAAGGTTCAGAAATAAAAGTAAATTATACGGATGAAACATTTAGTTTAGTAGATGAAATGATAAAGACAAGGTCTGAGAATTCAAATGTTATAAAAGGTGATAAAATATAGATATAAAAAATAAAATATTTAATATGAGCATAGATATTTTTGATTATAATTCAAATAAGATAAGAAATATAAAACTTGTGCTTTTAGAATATTTAATAAACATATTTTATAGTTAGAAATATATTTATAAACACCTCAGTTGAAATATAATCAACTGGGGTTAAATAGTATCTAGTCTTAATATTAACTATTATTATAATAAAAAAACATATTATATATAGTATAGTATATAGTAATTTTAAAAAGTTTATGATATACTAAGTATGAACTATTTGTAAAGAAAAGGGAAGTTATATTTATAGTGTATGAATTTGCTAAGCATCCGGATGAAATATTAGTGACTTTTTATGATATTGGAAAAAAAGAAAATGGAGAAGAATATATACGAATCTTTTTTGAAAGACAAACTAGAGATGTGGTTGATACTTTTTATTTGGACTACTAAGCTATGAAATAGTAGAAAAAATGGTCATTATAGTGATACTGAGATAAAGGAATTTAAAGAAAGTGTTTAAAAAGGTGCTCGGTTATTCTTTAAATATGCTAGAAAAGTAGGTCTTAAACTTGCCTAGTATTTTAGAAGTAATGCGGATATAAAATATATTTTTGGCCAAATTATTTAAATTTTGAGGGGTTATTGTAAAGTAATGATATAAATAATACGTTAAAATTAGTTTTTTAGGAGGAATGGTATATGAAAAAATCAACTATTTTAGTATTAGTAATTGTTGTAATTGTTGCAGTTATATTAGGAATCGTATTGGTTATGAATAATAGTAGTAAAGAGGCAACAAATTTAAAAGAAGTAAAAAGTAATGAAGATTTGATAACATTAGTTAATGATGTGTATAATGGCTCTGAAGCAGAAATAACAGGTGTTGAAACTTTAGAAATTGATTTAACAGATGAGACTTCTATAAAATCATATACTGGGCTTGATAATGCTGATTCTTTAGAATATGCGGTAGTATCAGAACCATTAATTAGTTCTATACCATACTCACTTGTTGCTATAAAAGTGAAGAATAACGTAAATGCAAATGAAATTGCAAAAGCTATGTCAGAAAATATAGATATGAGAAAATGGATATGTGTATCAGCAGAAAAGCTTTATGCAACAAATAGTGGAAATATTGTATTTCTTGTTATGGCAGAAACTGATAGAGCCAAAAGCGTTTATGATAGTTTCAAAAATATAGCTGGAACTGTTGGAAAAGAATATGAAAAAGAGGCAGAAGTTGAGGAACTACCACCTGATATGCTTGCTCCAGAGACTATGATAGTACCAGAAGACGTTGAATAAAAAATTAAATGTAAATTAAATTAATCGCTGATAGAATTATGCATAAATTTTATCAGCGATTGTTCTAGTTGTTTAAAAAGAAGGAGAGCAAAATGGTATTTTCAAGTATAACTTTTTTATTTTATTTTTTACCAATTGTACTTATTATTTATTATATAGTACCAACTAAATTAAAAAATTTAGTTTTACTTATATCATCGTTTATATTTTACTTTTTTGGTGAGCCTGTTTATGTGTTACTTATGGCTTTTTCAATATTTTCTACTTATATATTTGGTTTACTTATTGATAAATACAAAGATACAAAATACAAAAAAATCTTTTTAATAGTATCAATTGCTATAAGTATCAGTTTACTTGTATATTTTAAATATACAGATTTCATTATATCAAATATTAATCTATTTATTACACATAAACTTGATTTGATACATGTTATATTACCTATTGGAATATCTTTTTATACATTTCAAATGATTAGTTATTTAGTAGATGTATATAAAGGGGAGAGTAAAGTACAAAAAAACATTTTAAAACTTGCAATGTATGTAGCACTATTTCCACAACTTATTGCAGGACCTATTGTAAGGTATAAAACTATAGCAAATCAATTAGAAAATAGGACTCATACATTTGAAAAATTTTCAAATGGTGTAAGAAGATTTATATTAGGACTTAGTAAAAAGGTATTAATTGCAAATGTTCTAGGCGAACTTGTAAATGTATTTTTAGCAAGTAATGAAATGAGTGTACTTTATTATTTATTATATGGTGTAGCTATAACACTTCAGATATATTTTGATTTTTCAGGATATTCAGATATGGCTATTGGACTTGCAAAAATGTTTGGATTTGAATTTTTAGAAAACTTTAACTATCCATATATTTCAAAAAGTATAACAGAATTTTGGAGAAGATGGCATATTTCATTAAGTAGTTTCTTTAAAGATTATGTATATATTCCTTTAGGTGGAAATAGAGTAAGTAAATTAAAATGGATAAGAAATATTATGATAGTTTGGCTTTTAACTGGAATTTGGCATGGAGCTGCTTGGAATTTTATTATTTGGGGATTATATTTTGGTATATTACTTATTCTAGAAAAGCTGTTCTTGAGTAAATATTTAGAAAAGATACCAAGTATTTTTTCACATTTATATGTAATGATTATCGTTATGATAAGTTTCGTTATTTTTAGTGGAGAAAATACTACCCAAATATTTAAAAATTTAACTGGACTTGTTGGAATTGGCGGCGTGCCACTAGTATCACCTGAAAGTATATATTATTTTAAAAGTTATTTTTTAGTTATAATAATTAGTATTATAGCAGCAACACCACTATGTAAAAATTTCGTAAATAAGTTAAAATGTAAAAAGATTATTAATTTATTAGAACCAGTATTTTTAGGAATTTTATTTGTAGTATCTACTTCGTATATTATAGATGGATCATTTAACCCATTTTTGTATTTTAGATTTTAAGGAGGGTAAGTAAAAATGCAAGATAAAGAAAAAAATATAATAATTACTATTTTATTTGTAACAATTTTACTTACAGCTTTTATTTTAAATATAATAAAGGAAGACAGTCAAATTTCTATTGTAGAACGAAGAAAACTTGCCACATTTCCAGATTTAAGTTTTGATAATATAATAGATGGTAGTTTATCTAAAGAATTTGAAGATTATGCTTTAGACCAGTTTATTTGTAGAGATGAGTTTAGAAATATTAAATCACTTTGGAGTAACTATATATTTAGAAAAAAAGATAATAATGGAATATTTGTAAAAGAAAATGCAATATATAAAATAGAATATCCTTTAAATGCGGCAAATGTATTAAAAAATACAAAAAAGATAGATGATATTTGTAATAAATATTTAAAAGGAAAGAAAACATATTTTTGTATTATTCCAGATAAGAATTATTATTTAGATGAAGATATTTTAAAAATAGATGTATCGGAAATGCAAAATATGGTAAAGAAAGAACTTCCATATATGAACTATATTGATATTTGTAACGAGTTAACTTTAAAAGATTATTATAGAACAGATTTACATTTAAAAGAGGAAAATTTATTAAAGGCAGTAAATAAAATAAAAGAAGAAATGAATTTAGATATAGATAAAAATGCAAATTATGATATAGAGGAGTTAGGGGATTTTTATGGAGTATATTATGGTAAGCAAAGTAAAAAATTAATTCCAGATAAAATTAATATTTTAACAAATAATACAATAAAAAATTCAGTTACATATAACTATGAAACAAGTGAAAAAAGTCCTGTTTATAACAAATACAAATTTCAAACATCTTTAGATAAGTATGATGTATATTTATCTGGTGCAACACCTTTAATTACAATAGAAAATTTAGACTCAAGTAATGACAAGGAACTAATCTTATTTAGAGATTCTTTTGGTAGTAGTATTGCACCACTCCTTATAGAAAATTATAGTAAAATTACACTTGTTGATTTAAGATATATATCAAGTAAAATATTAGATAATTATATTGATTTTAATAATCAAGATGTATTATTTTTATATAGCACTTTAATTTTAAATCAAAATGTTTTAAAATAATTTTAACTCTTCCTGACCAATTTTTACATATTATATATGAAAAATGGTCGGGAAACTTGACTTTTTGAAAAAAATATAATAATATAGTTATAGGTGAGAATATGGAAAAAATATATAAAAGAGAAGATTATTTAAAAAAAATTCGTCCATTTTATAACGATGACATGATTAAAGTAATATCAGGAATAAGAAGATGTGGCAAGTCATTTTTTTTAAAATCTATTATTAATGAATTAAAGGATAATGGAGTAAATGAAAAAGATATTATATATATTGAGTTAGATAAAAAAGAATATAATAATGTAAATACGGCAAAAGAATTAGAAAAGTTAATTGATTCTAAAATAGTAGACAAAGATTTTAAATATTTATTTATTGATGAGATACAAAATGTTAAAGGCTTTGAAACTTTGATAAATTCATACAGAGAAGAGGGGGACATATCTATTTTTATTACGGGTTCAAATTCATATCTTTTAAGTGGAGAGCTAATAACAAAACTAACTGGAAGATATATTGAAATTGAAATGATGACACTTTCTTTTTATGAATATGTAGATATGAAGAAGTTTTTAAATAAAAAAATCAATGAAAATATATATTTAGAATTTGAAGAGTATATTCGAAATGGAGGTTTCCCAAAATCACTATATTATGATAATTATGATGAAAAAATGTTTTATACTTCAAGTATTATTAACCAAATATTTGAAAAAGATATTATATCAAGTAATAGGATAAATGATAAGGCTCTATTTGAACTAATAGAAAAGTTTGTAATTAATAATTTTGGAACTGTTATTTCCATTAAGAATATATATGAGTATTTAAGTAAAAAAACAAAGATAAATGTAGATAGAAGAACTATAAAAAGATATTTAGATTTATTAGAAAAAGCAAAGATAATTTATTCATGTGATTTATTTGATATAAAATCTAAATCTGTATTAAAAGGAGATAAAAAGTATTATTTAGCAGATTTAAGTATTTATTATGCTTTAAATACAGATAATAGAATAAACTATGACCCAGTTTTAGAAAATGTAATATATTCATATTTAAAAAGTAAAAATTATAAATTGTCAGTAGGATATATTGGAAAATTAGAATGTGATTTTATAGCAAGAAAAAATTATGATGATTACTATTATATTCAGGTTTCAAAAGATATTAGTAATAAAGAAACAGAAGAAAGAGAATATAAACCATTTTATATGATTAAAGAATTATATCCAAGATATTTATTTACAATGGATATGTTACTTCAAAAAAGAGATGGGATAAAGCATGTAAATATTGTTGAGTTTATCTATAATAATAAAGAATTATAATAAATTATAATACATAATTAATAAGGTTAGTATTTGTCTATTATACTTCTTAAACTAAAATATAAAGTGTAAAAAATAAAAATTAATAGAATTCATAAACATATATATTAAGAGTATTTTTTATTTTTATATAACAGGAAAGTTATACTCAATAAACGTGGCATACATAAAGTGAAGACATAAAAGCGATTAAAAGCGTATTATTGTTTTCTAATATAGAGGTTCTAAAAATATATAACTATATAAAATG
>CANRQA010000068.1 GCA_947632635.1 uncultured Clostridia bacterium
TGTTAAATCATTAATTATTTCTAATTGCTTTTTATTTGGATTTGCTATATTATATTTAAAACTTAATTTCAAACTATTACCTCTTTTCTTCTTTTATATTATAGCAAACATTTGTTCTAAAGTAAAGAAAAAAGGTAATATTTTTTATATAAGTTTTCGACATTTTTCTACATTTAGTAGTATTTTATATAGTTATATATTTTTAGAACCTCTATATTAGAAAACAATAATACGCTTTTAATCGCTTTTATGTCTTCATTTTATGTATGCCACGTTTATTGAGTATAACTTTCCTGTTATATAAAAAAATGATTGAATATGGTTACATTTTGCCAAATGGTGAAGAAATCGATTTATCAAATTACATTGGAAAAGTTAATTCAGCATATTATTATTATGCAAAAGAATATATAGATAAATTAAGTAAAAATGATCCTATTAAAATGAAATTCCAGAATTTTATTTCATCTCATAACTTTGAAACTCTAAACATACATTCTGAATTTGTTATTAGAGTATTGGGCTGGATAAAAGTTGGAAGTCTTACATACCCTGGGAAGTATTTATTAATTGCTTCTATTAATAATACCTTTGATGTACAAAGAGCTAAATTTTATAAAGAATATGAGAAAGCTGGCTTTGTTATTGATTGTATAATGGGTATACAATAGGCTGTATAATTTAAACAGTGTATAGAATTTTTCTATACACTGTCTTTTGCATTTAACTATTCATGTAATACACTTGTAGCATATCCTTTTTCTATTTCTTTGTTACATGTTTCTTCAATTTGTTTTGCTATTTCTTCTGCACTCATCTCATCATATAACAAATCTTTTATATTTTTGTAAAATACTTCTCTTACGCCACGCCAGTTTGGATTATTTGCAGTAAAATCCCAACCGTTTTTACTATTTAATTTATACTTTGTAACCTCTTCTAACTCATCTTTATACTTCTCATACACTTTGTTACTACAAGGAATTTGACCAGCAGAAAGGTCTATAAGCTCATCTGTTTCATATATGAATTTAACAAAATCTTTTGCTACCTTAAGTTTTTCTTTATCACCATTATCAAATACTTCAAAACCAGTTATAAAAGTTGTACTAAGTCCATCTCCATTTATAGTTGGGAAATTCACATTACCAACATTAATTCCATCAGAAATAACCCCTGGATTTAAAGCTATATTATTCATAAATATTGCTAACTGTCCATTATGAAATAATGTTGAGCAATCATTTATTTGTAAATTTTCAGAATTTTCTGGGAAATAACCTTTTTCGTTGTAGTCCATTAACCATTTTATAGCTTCTATTCCCTCTTTAGTATTTAATTTTATTCTTCCATTTTCATCAAAAAATGTACTACCATGGCTACGAAGTAATGTCATTATATGAGTATCTCCCATATAATCTTTTGCATACATTAGCATTGGGAAAGTATTTTCTGGCAATTTCTTTTGTAATGTAGATAAAATTTCTTCCCATTCTTCTAATGCCCAATTTTGTATAATATCTTCATCTGTTACATACTTATCAAGTCCTACCTGTCTAAATAAATCTTTGTTATAACATAAAGTATTTTGATAAGCTAAATATGGTATCATATATGTTTTACCGTGTAAACTACTAAGTTCCCAATAACTACTATCTATATCATTTCTAATATCTTCAGTTATAATATCATCTAAAGGAACTACTCTTCCCGTATGGATATATGTAGACATATTAAAGTATTCTCTATAAAATACATCCACAGCATCAGGTGTATCAAAAGCTTCTTGTAATTCCTCATCTACCCTTGTTTGCTCAAGTTGTCCTACATTAATTGTTACATCAGCATCTTTATATTCTTTTTTAAACATATCAGCTGCTTTTTGCAAAAAAGTATATGCATCTGTTATATCAGCATCAGATACTGAATTCATTGCAATTGTTGGTGTTTTTATATTTAAAGTAACTTTAGGCTTTTGTTTTATAACATTATACCCAACTATACATAGAAGAAGTGCAACAAGAATTATACAAATAACTACTACTATTACTTTTTTATTTTTCATTTTATTTTTATACCTCCCCTAGTTATTTAATACTTTCTTTAAAACATTTTTTAGTTCTACAATATCTACTGGCTTTGCTAAATGTCCATTCATTCCTGCTTCAAGTGCAGCTCTTTTATCTTCTTCAAAAGCGTTTGCAGTCATTGCAAGAATTGGAATATTTGCAATTTCCTTATTTTCAAAATTCCTTATTACTTCAGTTGCTTCATATCCATTCATAATAGGCATTTGTATATCCATAAGAACTATATCATAATAACCGTGGTTTTGATTTTTCTAATGTTTCACAAGCAATTTTACCATTTTCAGCACTTTCAACTAAGAAACCGAAATCTTGTAAATATTCTGTTGCAATTTCCCTATTCATTGGATTGTCTTCAACAAGCAATATTCTTTTGCCTTTAAACATTTCATCACTTGCTTCGTTTATGTTTTCTAAATTGTTAATTGAATGTTCTTCATTATTTGTTTCTTGTAATTTAAATTTAAGGGTTACTATAAATTCTGTACCTTCATTTACTTTACTTTTTACAGTTATATGTCCACCCATCATATCAACTAAACTTTTTGTAATTGACATACCAAGCCCTGTCCCCTGTATTCCACTTACTGTAGAATTACGTTCTCTTGTAAAAGGTTCAAAAACTTCTTTTAAATATTCAGGGCTCATACCAATTCCTGTGTCTTTTACTCTAAATTCATAAACTCCATAACCATTTTTAGATACTGATTTTTCTGAAACTTTTAATGTTATTGTACCATTGTTTGGAGTAAATTTAATAGCATTTGATATTAAATTTAAAAGTATTTGATTTACACGTAATTTATCACAATAAATATTTTCATGTTTTATATCATTAGCTTCAACTATAAATTTTAATTCTTTAACTTCAATATTTGCTTGTGTTATATTTTTTATTTCATCTATTATTTGACCAATATTGTTCTCTTTTTCATCAACGTTCATCTTACCAGATTCTATTCTACTCATATCAAGTACATCATTTATTAAAGAGAGTAAGTGATTTGACGACTGCATAATTTTGCCTAAATATTCATTTACTTTTTCTTTATCATCTATATATTTTGATGCAAGTGTTGTAAATCCAATTATAGCATTCATAGGTGTTCTAATATCATGTGACATATTATTTAAAAATGTAGTTTTAGCAGTGTTTGCTTGCTTTGCAATATCAAGTGCTTCTTGTAATTCATCACGATGTTTAAAATCTATTTCCATAAGTTTCCTTTGAGAATGACTTCTAACAACAAGAAAAATAACAAGTATTGTTATAACTAATACTACAATAGTAAGTATTGAAAATATTCTTGATAAAGTTCTACTTCTATATTCAAAGACTGATCTTGGTACATACATAACAAAATACCAATCTAACTCTTCCATAGGAGTAAATGTCATAACATAATCTTCGCCATCTGAAGAATATTCAATACTAAAAGATTCTTTACTTTCTATGCCATTTCTTATTTCCTCTATTGTCATACCAGACTTTAAATCTGCATCTTGAAGTCTTGTATAAAAGTTTTCTCTTACAAATAAATTATTGTTATTAGATATGTATACGATAAAATTACCATCAGAATCAATTACACTACTATAGCCTTGTCCATTGTAACTATCAATTTTTAATTCATTTTGCAGAGCTGCTATATCATAATAACTTACAATATATTCAAATCTATTATCTCCTATAGTAAAAGGTTCTATTTTTGAACCTACAAGTAATTGCTCTTTTTTATAATCTTGTTTTGTATCTGTATTATCTCTTCTTACTACAAATCTATCACCGTATTTTTCAAATAATTCTAGTAATTCTTTATCTTCAGTAACTGCATAATTACTTGTATATACCTTTCCAGTATCTGTAACTAAGGATACATCTATTCCCTCTAATGTCTGACATTTTAAATTTAATTTTTTTAGCATAGTGCTAGTATCTTGAAATTTTGATTGTTTAAATTCAGTACCTATAGATTCACCAGCTACCCACCTATATTCAATACTTGAATATACAGATTTTTTATCATGTTCTGAAATTTCTTCCATATTTTGAATAGAAAATTTTATTATTCTATCTGTTAAATATGAATAAAATAGTGAAAATGCTATTCCTGCTATAATAATTAAAACAATTATTAAAATAAAAGATGATATATTGCTATATTTTTGTTTGCTTTCAATTATTTTTTTTATTTCACTTTTTTTTGACTTTTTTTTCTCATTCATATTAGCAGGCATACATTTCACCCCTCTTGATTTTGCAAATACATATTAGTTGCTTTTACTAAATCTTCTTTAGCATAATCAAAGCACTCTAATATTATAGGGGAAAAGATACCACATTTTCCCTCATGTATCATGTTATATGCTTCATCTATTGGTAAAGCCTCTTTATACACTCTTTTATTAACAAGTGCGTCATATACATCTACAATAGATACAACTTGTGCACATATAGGAATCTCTTCACCTTTTAATTTATCTGGATAACCTCTTCCATCATATCTTTCATGATGATGACGGCATATATTATAACAATAACGATAAAATTCATTATCTTCTTGTTTAAATTTTTCTAACATCTGACAGCCATAAATTGTATGTTTTTTCATTTCCTCATATTCTTCATCTGTAAGTTTTCCAGGTTTTTCAAGTATATTATCTGGAATTGCAATTTTTCCTATATCATGAAGTGCTGAAGCCATTACAATTAGTTCTATTTTTTCGTCTGTTAAATTATATTCACTATGTAAAGCTTTTAAATGATTAAGTAATATCCTTGTAAATGCTTTAACTCTTTGTATATGTTCTCCTGATTCTAAACTTCTAAATTCAACAACTGAACTTAATGCATTAATTAAAAATTCATTGCTTTCTTCTATCTTCTTTTTACTTTCATATAATTCTTTTGTTTTTATTTCTAATTCTTTTTCAATATATATTCTATGTTGATATAGTTCAATAATATTTTTGGCTCTACGTCTTACAACTGCTGGTTCAAAAGGCTTGTATATAATATCTGCTGCTCCAAATTCATATGCTTTTATATCTGTTTCAACAGTAGCCTCTCCGGTAATCATAATAACTGGTATTTTATCTATCATTGAATTTAAAGACATATGTCTCATAACTTCTAAACCATCTTTTTTAGGCATAACTAAATCCAAGAATACTAATACTATTTCAGTTTTATGCTTGTCTAAAAGTTCAATTGCCTCTTCTCCATCACACGCCTCAAGAATATTATACTTACCATCAAATATGTCTTTTAGCATTTCTCTATTTATCAATACATCATCCGCGATAAGTAATGTACTTTTTTTCATTTTGTTTCCTCCCTACATAATCTTTTTGATTTCTTCAATTACTAAATTATATTTTTCAGTAACTTTCGGGAAGATTTCAATGGCTTTTTCAAAATTTTTTGCTCTTAATTCTTCTGTAATTTCTTCTGCTACAACACTTAAAGCTGTAAAAGCCATATTCTTACATACTCCTTTTAAAGTATGTGCAGCATTAAATGCCATATCACAATTTTTTTCTTCTATAGCTTTTTTTAAATCTTCATATGAAGTATCTGCTAAAAAGAATCCTAAATATTTTTTTATTCTTTCATCATTTTGCATTCTTGATAATGCTTCTTCATAATTGCCATTTATATTATTGTACAATTCTTGTATCATAACATCAGCCCCCTATTATAGATTTTATACCATTTAAAAAAATTTGTCTATAAATTTCTACTTTTTTGTTATAATTATAACTAAGTTTGCAGTGTAAAAAATATTTTAGCAAACGTTATTGTTTTTTTATATAACCATTTTGTGCTATTAAATAACAATTTAGTTTATAATCATTAATTACGACTTATGCATTATTTACTAATTTAATATATGGTGCTAACGTAGTTATTTACAACTCTTTTATTGATTTTCTATAATAAGTATGATATAATCTCTTTATAATTTTTATTATCTTGCACAAAGCAAGTATTAACTCATAAACAAATTTGTTAAGGAGGTAAATGCTATGATGTTTTCTAGTAATCAGATTTTAAAAGTATCTGGTAGCCTATCTCACCGGAATGAATTGGAAAGTGCTCTTGAGTTTGCTTTAAAATATTCTGGTCAAGCTAACAACATGCAACAGGAAGAAATTGACAGAGGGTGTAAATTGCTTTATCAAATTACTGAAGATGGTAAATATTGCATAGGATGGGGATTTAAAAAAATTCCTAAAGGCTGGCTTGAATATCCTTTTAAATTCGATATTGACATTGTAAGTAGAATAATTCGTCAGTACATTGAAAATTTCCAAGTAGAAAGAGAAACTCTAGATGGTTCTTACGAAAAAGGATTCATTATGCAATGTATTAATACATGTACGAGTACCCAAAAAGATGGAATAAAAAATCCGTTTTATGGTATTGTTTATTTCAAACCTTATACGTGCTTTTATTCTAAATAAAGGCATAAAAATTTAGTTGCAAAAAAATATTTAGTAAAAATGATGTGAA
>CANRQA010000069.1 GCA_947632635.1 uncultured Clostridia bacterium
CCATTATTATTGCTGTTGATAATATCAATATTATTACTATTATCACTATTAACACTATTAAACTTATTCCTCTTTTTCTTTTATCATTTCTTATCATACTTTTACCTCTCTTTTTTTCTTTTTTAAACGCATAAAACCAGTATTAGAATATTATCCATATTCTAATACTGGTTTTATTATATTTTCATTTTCTTTTTTTACAGTTTTTACAATTTTTTCCTCTTTTATTTTGCTTTTATTTTCATTTTTTAGTGTGTAGTATGTATGTATGTATGTATGTATAGTGTTTTCATATATTTTACCTTCCTTGTTTACATAGTTTTTTATTTTCTTTCAAAATTATTTTACTATATATATTTATTTTTTTCAATATTATATTGCATATTTTACTTAATTTCTTTTACTTCAAATCCAGCCTCTTTAATTTTAGAAATTATAACATTATCTTGTATTTCTTTATTTGAAGTAACATATGCTTTCTTTTCATTTAAATTAACATTTGCCTCTACTACTCCGTCTATACTATTTAAAGCCTTTTCAACTGTCATTTTACAATGATTACATTGCATTCCATCTACATAAACTTCTTTTTTAAATTCTTTCATCTCATCATTTCCTTTCTTATTTTTTACTTTAAAATTATTAAGTCTTAACGCATTAGTAACAACGCACACTGAACTCATACTCATAGCAAGAGCACATATCATTGGACTTAATCTAATACCAAAACTTAAATAAAATACACCTGCTGCAATAGGTATACCGATTATATTATAGAAAAAAGCCCAAAACAAATTAAGTTTAATATTATTTATAGTTTTTTTACTTAAACTAATAGCATAAAATAAATTATTTAAATTATCATTCATTAAAACAATATCTGCCGATTCTATTGCAATATCAGTGCCAGTGCCAATAGCTATCCCTACATCTGCTTTTGTAAGTGCCGGACTATCATTTATTCCATCACCTATAAAAGCTACCTTTTTACCACTATTTTGTAATATTTCTACTTCTTTTTCTTTTTCTTGAGGTAAGACTTCAGAAATAACATTATCTATACCAAGTTTTAAAGCGACACTATTTGCAACTGAACTATTATCACCTGTAACCATTACAACATTTATTTTACTTTCCCTTAAAGATTTTATTGCCTCATAACTTGTTTCTTTAATATTATCTGCAAGTGCAATAACTCCTATAACCTTTTTATCAGTTGCAAAATATATAACTGTCTTTAACTCTTTAAGTAGCTTATCTGAAACATCTTTTATGCTTCCCATATCAACGTTATTATCTTTCATAAGTTTTGCATTTCCAGCATAATATTTAACATTTTTTAAAATTCCCTCTACACCTTTTCCTGTAATAGATTTAAATTCTTCAAATTTTATTTTCTCATTATTATCTAATATATTTAAATCTTCAATATACTTTACAATAGCATTTGCAAGAGGATGTTCTGAATTTTTTTCAAGGATATATGCAAGTTTTAAAAACTCATTTTCCTCTATAAATGAGTTTACATCAGTTACTTGCATTTTACCTGTTGTTATAGTTCCAGTTTTATCTAATACTACTGTATCAACTAAATGTAATACTTCTAAACTCTCAGCCGATTTTATAAGTACACCATTTTTTGCAGCCTTGCCTGTTGCAACCATTATAGCAACAGGAGTTGCAAGACCTAATGCACACGGACAAGATATTACAAGAACTGCTATTAAAAAGTTTAATGCAAGTTCAAAAGAGCCACTATATATATACCAAAATACTCCTGCAATTATAGCAATAAGTATAACAAGTGGTACAAATACACTACTTACTCTATCTGCAAGTTTTGAAATAGGCGCTCTAGAATTACTTGCCTCTTCTACTAAACGAATAATTTGTGAAAGTGTAGTATCTTCCCCAACTTTTGTAGCTTTCATCTTAAAGTATCCTGTAGTATTAACTGTTCCCGAGATAACATTACTTCCTACATTTTTTTCTACTGGCAAACTTTCTCCTGTTATACTTGACTCATTAATTAAACTATATCCTTCTACTAATACTCCATCAACTGGAATACTTTCTCCCGGCTTTATAACTAAAATATCTGAAACGCAAATATCATCTATATCTATAACCTGTTCTTTACCCTCTCTAATTACTGTTGCGCTATTTGGTGCTAAATTAACTAGTCTACTTATTGCATCACTTGTTCTTTTCTTAGCCTTTGCTTCAAGATACTTTCCAAGAGTAATTAAAGTTAAAATAGTTGCGGAAGATTCAAAATATATATTCATCAAATATTTATTTACAAGGTCATAATCTCCTATTCCGAAGTCCACTTCCTATCATAAATATTGAAAATATACCATAAATTACTGCTGCACTACTCCCAAGTGCAACTAAAGAGTCCATATTTGGACTAGACTTAAATAGCCTTTTAAAGCCTGTTATAAAATAATTCCTATTTACATATATTATTGGGAGTAGTAAAATAAACTGAGTAAATGCAAACGTTATCGAGTTTTTTGTACCGTCAAATATATTTGATATAAATGATGGTACTGGAATATGTAAATATTCATATAACATATGGTGCATAGAAATATACATAAGTGGAACTAAAAATATAAATGAAATGATAACTCTAAACTTCATTCCTTTTATATTTTGTTCTACTTTATCTATATTATTTTCTTTTTTAAGATTTCCTTTTTCTTTTCTATCTTCATTGCAACTTGCACCATATCCTGCTTCTTCTACTTTTTTTATTATTTTTTCATTATCTAAAAGTGTTTCATCATACTCAACAATCATATTATTTGAAAGTAAATTTACATTTACTGCTTTTACGCCTTGTAATTTTTTTACTTCATTTTCAACGTGCATAACGCAACTACTACAAGTCATACCTGATACATCAAATTTTACTTTTTTCACTTATTTTCCCTCACTTAATTAAACTTTTTTATTAGCTCCATAACTTCATCAATTGTTTCTAACTTACCATTTAATATATCTTTTTTAACACAAGATTTCAAATGGTTATTAAGTATATTATTTCCCAAACTTTTTAAAGAATTATTTACAGCTGCTATTTGTATTAAAATATCGCCACAATATCTGTCATCCTTAACCATTTGATTTATTCCTCTAATTTGCCCCTCTATTATATTAAGTCTGTTAGTAAGTTTTTTCTTTTCATCATTTGACCTTTTTGTATGTTTCATATTTTCTTTACATTCTTTACAACTTCTTTGTTTCACTTTTTTCACCTATATAATTATATACTCTATGGGGGTATATGTCAATAATAATATTATTTATTTTTCTTATTTATATGCTTATAAATTATTGACAGTTATAATATGTTATTATATAATGAAAGTGTATAAAAAGGTGGTGATTACATGGCAAATATAGTATTAACTTCAAGTGGGATAACTGGCACTAATTTTTCAATAAAATTTTTGGATAAATATATTAAAGATAAAAACATATTAGTAGTAGATAATGGCACTATTGGTACTAGTAATTATGAAAAAAGACTTAATAATGTAAATAAATTTTATGAATACAATGCAAAGGATGTAAAACTACTAACAATTAATAAAGATAATCAAAATATAATTCTAAACTATGATATTTGTTATATGATGGGTGGAAGTATTGCAAACCTATTAGATTTATTGCAAACTACAGATATAAAAAATATATTAACAAAGTTTTTAAATACTGGAATTTATATTGGTGAAAGTGCTGGAAGTCTAATTTTAGATGAAAACGTAAAATGGTACTTTAATTTGAAAAAGGGTACAAAACCAAAATATGATAAGCAATTTGATTCATATAATGGTCTTGGCTTTATATCTAAACATATTTATCCTCATTATAATAAAGCTGATGAGGAAATGATACAAAAAATTAATAATTATAACGAGCAAATATATCCTTTAAATGACGGTGAATATTTAGAAATATCTACTTATAAATAAACTTTGTTATTCTATTTATCATGTTAATTATACAAATTAGCCTAACACTAATCTCATTAGATAATAGGGTTAGGCTTATATTTTTGTTTTTATAATATTTTAAATTATTTGTAACACAAGATTTCAAATGGTTATTAAGTATATTATTTTCTAAACTTTTTAAAGAACTATTTACAGCTGCTATTTGTATTAAAATATCGCCACAATATCTATCATCCTAACCATTTGATTTATTCTCCATGTCCCTCTATTATATTAAGTATATTAGTAAGTTTTTTCTTTTCATCATTTTACATTTTGGTATATTTCATATTTTCTTTACATGCTTTACAATTTTTTTGTTCCACTTTATTCATCTATGTAATTATATACTCAATAAGGGTATATGTTAATAACAATAATAATAATAATAATAATATTAATATTAATATTATTTATATGTTTTTATTTAATGGAAATATAATTATAATTTCTCATTTATTTCATCAATCCAGCTATCATCATTATTTTCAAATTTTTCAATAAACTTTAGTATGTTAGTACTAGATATTTCTTTATCATTTGTAGATAGCTTTTTTACGTTTTCTTTCATAATATAATAATTTGCTCTGTTAATTTTTCCAAATAATTCTCTTCTTTGTTCTTCTGTTGCCTTATAATTAGATATTCCTGTTAATTTTTCTATACATTTAGCATTTACAGATTTACTTTGACTAGTTAATTTTATCTCTCCAAAATGAGAAAGTATAATTTGCATTGTACATGGATTACCAAATATAATAATATCATCTGCAACATCTGCTCCATGAAATTCATTTATTTTTTGTTTTATTTCGGTATATTTTTTAGAGGGTAATTTATCAGTATCACAAAATATCAATACTAACGAATATGAATCGGATTGAAATTTTTCTTGATATCGTGCAATAATAGTATTTATAGATTTGCTATTAATAGTTACAAAATTATATTTTTGAGAAAAAACTGATTTACTTTTTAATGCCTCAATATAATCTAATTCTTCATATCCCTCACATATAATACAAATTTTTTTACCTTTATATATCCTCGTCCAAATCCGCCTCCAATAGTGTCGAAATTAAATCTGGATCAGGTATAGCCCCAAAAGCTCCTTTACTATATTTATCTTGTATATCTGTAGTATCCCTTACTCCTGTTTGTTCATAACTAAATTCTTTTAATGAGTATAACTCTGTTCCATTACTATTTTTATCTGTAAACCAAATTTGCTCTTTTCTAAACATTTTTTTACAATCTAACAAGCTAATATCATGTAAAGTCGCTATTAATTGTGCATTCTTATTTATTTCATTATTAAACATACTTATTATTGCTCTTGTAATTTTAAAATGCAAACTACTGTCTAATTCATCAACAATTAAAGTCTTTCCATCTTCAATTGCTGTTATTACATAGCTTGCGAGTGCTACTATTTTTCTTGTTCCTAATGAATCAAATAGAATACTAGGAACAGCTTTTCCTTTATAAACAGATACTAATTTTATCTGATCAATAAAATTTTGACTTTTTAAAATTTTTTCATCAGCTTCTTTTCCATCTATTTCAAATTCTATATTTTCTTCATATCTATAATCATCTAAATATACATCTGCATTTTTAATAAAATCAACTATTTTATTAGTTATCTCATTTTTATTTTTTAATATTTCTATAGTCTTAGAATTAGGAATTCTATTGATATCTACAATCTCAATATTATTAGCAACATTTATTAATATTTCTTTTATTTTCTGCAAAGTTTTAAATTTTTCAGCTTGGACTGTATATATAAGAATATTATTTGTAGAAGCTATATTTAATACCTTTTGCAATTCTAAATCTGATGAACATTCATAATGTTCATTTATTGTGTCTTTCTCAAAAATTATACATTCATTAATATTGTTATATTTATCTCGATTAATCTCTGTCATTTTTTCATAAACGTAAGCGTGCTCATTACAGTTAAATTTATATTCATAGCAATATTCTTTTCTATCATAAACAAATGACATAGCCTCATAACAAATTGGATTATCAGTAAATATATTGCTATTAAGGATTATTTCTCTATTTTGCAAAGTTCCTTTTATTGCTTTTATGCAACTTACAAAACTTGTTTTTCCTGTATTATTAGGTCCATATATTGCAATAGATTTTAAAACATTAAGATTATCGTTTATATTTGATACATTTGAAAAAAATTTCCTTGTTCTCATATCAGCCTTTAAATTCATCTCTACTTGCTTATCAAAAGCAAAACAATTATTAAATTTAAAACTTGTTATCATAACAAATTCCTCCCCACATATTATATATTATATCACATTTATATTTTTTATGCACTTTTTTTACATAAAAAATATAACATTATATTATATAATATGCTTAAAATTTTAAAAATATACAGAGCAAGTAAGTTTTTAGACTAGAAAAAAAGAGTATTTTATTTATAGAACAAAAGTGAATCTTCGATTCACTCCACTACAACTTTCGCTGTAGTGTTCTTTATAAAGAGTATATAGCC
>CANRQA010000070.1 GCA_947632635.1 uncultured Clostridia bacterium
TTTTGTTAAATTGTTGCTAGGAGGAAACCCTTGTTATTACTACATTTTAATTTTTCGTCATAAGAGAATATGGTTGTAGTAATTGAAACTTATATTCCAGCAAACAAATCAAACATATCCATTTGTTCAGACCTTGGCATTCCTTCAAGACATCCTGCTTGATTTAATATATCAACTGCAACCTTTCCAATTTTAGATTTAATCATCATATCTTCAATTGATGAAAATCTACCAGCTTTCCTTGCTTCAACAAGTTTATCTGCATCAACTTCTCCAAAACCTGTAAGTGCTGATAGAGGTGGTCGTATATTTCCATTTTCTACTAAGAACTTCTTAGAGTCTGACAAATATATATCAACTGGTAGGAAATTTACTCCTCTTTCATTCATCTCTAAAACGATTTCAAGTATAGGGTACATATTCTTATCCTTGTTTGACGCGTTATTTCCAAGATTATCTATTTCACGCATTTTTGCTTTTACTCTTTCTTTACCATATAACATAGATTCACTATCAAAATCATCTGCTCTAATTGAGAAAAATGCAGCATAATACGCCTCTTTAATATGAACTTTAAACCATGCAATTCTAAAAGCCATTGTTACATATGCAGCAGCATGTGCTTTTGGGAACATATACTTAATTTTTTCACAAGACTCAATATACCAATCAGGCACATCATGTTCTTGCATTAATGATTTATACTCTGCCCACTTTTCTTTATCTTTTAGAGCTTTACCTTTACGTACTGTTTCCATTATTTTAAATGCAGAATTTGGTGGAAGTCCTTTATCAATTAAGTATATCATAATATCATCTCTTGTACAAATTGCATCACTTAAAGTACAAGTTCCCTTTTGTATTAAATCTTGTGCGTTATTTAGCCATACATCCGTACCATGTGAAAGTCCAGATATTCTTATTAATTCTTCAAAAGTTGTAGGTCTTGTTTCAAGTAGCATACCGCGAACAAATTTTGTACCAAATTCAGGTATTCCAAAAGTTCCTACCTCAGAATTAATCTGTTCAGGTTCAAGTCCCAAAGTTTTTGTAGAACTAAATATAGCCATTGTTTCCTTATCATCAAGTGGTATCTTTTTAGGGTCAACTCCTGTAATATCTTGTAGCATTCTAATAACTGTTGGATCATCATGACCTAATATATCAAGTTTAAGTAAGTTTTTATCAATAGAGTGATAATCAAAGTGTGTAGTAACAATGTCTGAATGTGGATCATCTGCTGGATGTTGAACTGGACAAAATTCATATATTTCTCTTCCCTTTGGTACAACTATTATTCCACCCGGGTGTTGTCCTGTTGTTCTTTTTATTCCAGTACATCCTTTTGATATTCTGTTAATTTCAGGAGATAACATTTTCTTGCCTCTCTCCTCTAAATATTTTAATACAAATCCATATGCTGTTTTATCCGCTACTGTACCTATTGTTCCTGCTTTAAATGTTGTGCCTTTTCCAAAAATAACTTCGGTATATCTATGTGCTTTTGCCTGATATTCACCTGAAAAGTTTAAGTCAATATCTGGTTCTTTATCCCCGTTAAAACCTAAGAAAGTTTCAAAAGGTATATCCATCCCATCTTTTTCTAGTTTTTCACCACAATTAGGGCATATTTTATCTGGTAAATCAAAGCCATTATGAACTCCATAATCTGTAAAATCAGAATATTTACATTTTGGACATCTATAATGTGGTTTTAATGAGTTAACCTCTGTTATTCCGGTCATATTTGCAACAAATGAAGAACCAACAGAGCCCCTTGAGCCCACAAGATAACCATCTTCATTTGACTTCCAAACAAGTTTTTGTGCAATAATGTACATAACAGAAAATCCATTTTTTATAATTGAGTCTAACTCTTTGTCAAGTCTTGTTTGTACAATTTCTGGTAAATTTTCTCCATATAGTTCTTTTGCACGTGTTATTGCTATATTTTTTATTGTTTCTTCACAGCCGTCAATATGCGGTGGGCATTTTTCATCGGAAATAGGGCTTATTCTATCGCACATATCTGCTACTTTATTTGTATTTGTAACAACTATCTCATATGCTTTTTCAGGTTCTAGATAATCAAATTCTTTTAACATTTCTTCTGTTGTTCTAAGATACAAAGGTGCTTGTCTATCTGCATCATCATACCCTTGACCTGCCATTATTATTCTTCTATATATCTCATCTTCTGGGTTTAAGAAATGCACATCACAAGTTGCAACAACTAGCTTATTTAACTTTTCTCCTAACTCAACTATATATTTATTAATGTTTATTAAATCTTCTTTTGATGAAAGAAGTCCTTGATCTAAATAGAACTGGTTATTTCCAAGTGGTTGAATTTCAAGATAATCATAATATGAGGCAATCTTTTCTATATACTCTTTTTCTTTTTTCTCATATATTGCTTGATATAGCTCACCACGTTCACAAGCAGAGCCAATAATTATTCCCTCTCTATATCTATTTAAAAGTGATCTTGGAATTCTAGGTCTTTTATTAAAATAATTAACATGAGAATATGAAATTAGTTTATACAAATT
This sequence comes from uncultured Clostridia bacterium, assembly GCA_947632635.1. GTDB lineage: Bacteria > Bacillota > Clostridia > TANB77 > CAG-465 > CAG-465. The sequence goes on from CANRQA010000070.1 coordinate 2,553, forward strand.
TTTAAGTCCTACATAATTAGTTGCAAGTAGTATAATATGATAATATGGTAACTTTCTTGGTTCTTCTTCTATATTGTTATATATATATCCTAACTCATTTATACCTTTTTTCTTTGCATCTTCAAGCATTCTTAAAAATACTTTTGCAGTTGCACGCGTATCGTTTATAGCTCTATGTGCCCCCTCTAATTCTATTCCTAAAAATTCAGCAAGTGTTCCAAGTTTATGATTTTCAACACTTGTATAAAGCTCTCTTGCCATTGTTAAAGTATCCATTACAAGTGGTTTAAATTCTAATTTATCAAGTTTTGCAAAATGAGATATAAAGCCTACATCAAATCTAGCATTATGTGCAACAAGTATTGTTCCTTTTGTAAATTCTAAAAACTTTGGCAATATTTCTTCAATATTTGGATAATCTTTTACCATATCGTCTGTAATATGAGTTAGTTTTTGTACTTCCTCTGGTATATGTTTTTCTGGATTTACAAAAGTTGAAAATTCATCTATTATCTCACCATTTCTTACTTTACATACAGCAATTTCAGTAATTTTTTCATACTCTGGGTTAAATCCTGTAGTTTCTAAATCAAATACACAATATGTATCAGGTATATCAATATCTACATCTACGTCTTGTACTAGATACCCTTCCGTACCATATATTACTTTTATTGGAGCCGCATCTAAAACTTCTTGAGTTGTAGGATAGCCTTTTTCTTTTTTTACAAGTTTTGAGAAATTATCCATCATAAAATGAAGTGCGTCAGGAAAACTTTGAGCTACTCCATGGTCTGTAATTGCGATTGCTTTATGTCCCCATTTTACAGCTTGTTTTAAAATATCAGTTATTGAACTTACGCCATCCATAGCACTCATTTGCGTATGTAAGTGTAATTCTGTCCTTTTTTCTAAAGCCTCATCATTTCTTGTTTCTATATCTTTTGCTTCACCCTCAATTATGTTATTTATCATAATAGTAAGTTCATTACTAAAATCATCAATTTGAGGTCTTCCTTGAACTTGAACAAAAGCACCTTTTTTTAGTCTTGGTGATACTTCCTCAAATTTTTTCTTATCTAAAAACATCTTGCAACATATTGTACTAGTGTTATCTGTAACATCAAGAGCTACTATCATTTTTCCTGTTTTTGTTTCTCTATCTACTCTTTCAAATATATATCCGTCAATACATGCTCTTTCCATGTTTGGAGTTAAATCTATGATTTTTTCTCTTTCCTTAGTTAATATATCTACTCCGTATATAACATAAGGAGGTTGTTCTTCTTTTGCACGTTTTTTATCTTCTTTTTCTGCCTCTGTTAAAGGTGGTCTTTTCTTAAACTTATTATTTTGAAAGTTTGTGTTATTGTTATTCTGAGTTGTATTAGTATTACCGTTCTTGTTTTCATTAGGTAGTTTAACTAAATTATCTAATTTTACCATTTTAATCTTTTCATCTGTTACTTGTTTTAAATTGTTATTATCTACTATATTAATTGCTAAATTCTTGCCAAATTCAGTTTCTATGCTTTTTTCAATATATTTATCTATTCCTTTAATATTTAAAAAGCCTGCCATTGGCATATTATTTAAGGTTATATTTAAAGCAGAAGAATCACTTAAATCAATATTACAGTTTTCAAAAATATCTTGTGTATATCCATACTTTTTGTTTACACTTGCAATTATATCTTTTACATCATCTTTTGTTACTTCACAAGGACTACCAACATATCTATAGTTTATTTTAAAGCTATTTAAATCATATGATAAGCATGCTTGATTTTCAAATTCTTCAATTTCTTTGAGTGTTACTCTTAAATCACTTTTAGCATTAAGTATAACAGCATTTAATTTTTTTGAGAATTTTATTTCTTCTATATATGCATTACATATATTACTTGATAAATTACTACAATTAAAAAATACTTCTTTTACTTTTTTATCCATTTAAATCATAACCCTCTTTTTTCTTTGTACATTATACTATTTTTTTTGCATTTTGTCCATATCATTATATGTAAAATATTTTGCAAAATACGATAAATTTTATATTAAAATAAATTAAAAAAGAATGTATAAAATGCTGTTACATAAACATATATACATTCTTTTTAATAAATAATAACTTTTTACTTTTTACTTATTATTTATTTATATAATAATCTATTATTTTTAAGAATTTTAAATCATCACTATTAAAAGATTCTGAAATAATATTTCTATTTTGCATATCACAAGATAATAAATCTGGATTTGAATTATTGCTAAAGAAATTTTTAACATTTTCAGGTATTTTATTCTTAGATTCTAGTGGTAATGAGTTTATTACATAATTAACTTTTGTAATTGAAAATTCATATTCATTATTCATTATCTATCCCTCAATGTTCCACCAAAAGAATCCGAATCATCATTATTATCTTCATTATCATCTTTTTTTGTATCTGCAAAACCATCAAGAGCGCCGTTAAAGAAATCTGCTGCATCTCTTAGACTAATATCTCCTGTTGCTTGTTGCACTTCATCGGGTTGTATAACTGTATCATCTTCATTAGAGTCGCTATTACTGTCTTGACTGTCAGTATCATTTTGTACTTCTTCTGAATTATTTTCTTCATTAACATCTTGTTGAGCTTCAATTTCCTGCCCTTCACTTTGTGTGCTGCCATCATCTTCTATTACTAATTCCTGTTCATCATCTTTACTATCTTGGACATCATTTATTTCTTCAGTTTCTTCTTTAATATCATTTTCCACAGTTTGTTCTTTTGCATCCTCTGTTTCTTCTGCTGCTTCTTCCCCTACTTCTTCATCTGCTTGTTCTGCTATTTCTGCATTTATTTTTATATCTTCTTCTGACATTGAACATAGATCAAGCAAGTCTTGATATGCAAGTTCTTCTTGTAAACTTACATCAACTCCATCAGCATTTTGCTCAATTTTTTCTTTTAAATCCTCTTCATATTTTTGGCAAGCATGTTTTGCAAGTAAATTTAAATCAAAGCCTTTATTAAAGAATATATTGTTTAATTTTTCTTCAAAATTAAGCTCTTCACCATTTTCTAATTTACTTTCAATACTTGCTCTTTTTTCAACAGCAGCTGTAATATAACTTGATACATTATTTAGTTCAAATGTACCATTTTCAATATTGCTATATAGTTCAAAAAATGATATTAATGAATCATAAGCTTTAGCATCTGCTTTAGAAAATTCAAAGCCGTCTTTTTCTTTTACTAATATATCATAGAACTTAGCAATATCTTTCTTTTCAGAATAATTAATAAAATCTCCTAAATATTCTACTAAATTTAATCTAGATTTTTTAACCTCTTGTTTATCTAAACAATAGTTTATATACATTTTTAATACTTTTTTTGCTTCGTCTACATTTAATATACTAATTATTCTACCACTTTGTTTATCAA
>CANRQA010000071.1 GCA_947632635.1 uncultured Clostridia bacterium
TGCTATCGTTCCAGCTCTATTGTTATGTTTGCTTTTTATGTATACTTTTTCAAGCTAAGTATAACTTTCCTATTGTATAATCAAAAAAGATATTGTGCTATTAAAAGAACAATATCTTTTTTTCTAAATAACAAGTCCCCCATTTGGACTTATAACCTGTCCTGTTATATAACTTGACTCATCACTTGCTAAAAATTTAACAATATTTGCTACATCTTCTACTTTTCCTATTCGATTTAATGGTATTTCTTCTTTTAAATTTTCCATATCTTCATGATTTAGATTACTATTCATTTTTGTATCAATTACTCCCGGTGCTACAGCATTTACGCGTATATTTGACGGGCCTAATTCTTTTGCTAGTGCTTTTGTCATACCAATAATTGCAGCTTTCATAGTAGAATAATTTACTTCACAAGAACTACCTACCATTCCCCAAATTGAAGATATATTTATTATTGAACCAGATTTATTTCTTATCATACATTTTTTTAAAACAGATTGAGTAACATTAAATGTACCAGCAACTGTTATATTAAACATATTTAAAAGGTCTTCATATGTAATATCTATAAATAATTTATATTCTGCAATTCCTGCATTATTTACTACTACATCAATTTTACCGAAGTTTTTTATAACAGTATCGACCATTTCATCAACTTCTGCTCTATTTTTTACATCAGCTTTATATAGCATTATAGATGCATTTTTATTTTCTGATATAATTTCTTCTTTTAAATTTATTGCTTGAGGTTTGGAATTGTTATAATTTATGCACACATTACATCCCAAATGTGCAAATTCTTTTGCTATTTTTCTTCCAATTCCATGAGATGCTCCTGTTACTATTATAGTTTTTTTATTCATGTTGCCATCTCCCTATTTATTCCTATATTTTTCTTTTTCTCTCTTTTATTTTTCATAAATAAGAATAGTGCTCCTACAACTATTGGTAAATAAAATGTATATAATCTCCAAAATAGCACTGACATATTAATTTTATTTGGCTCAAAAAATGTGCTAAAAATTATCAAAAATCCACCCTCTGCCGCAATTCCAGCACCCGGTATTGGAATAAATGACATTATCATTTGAAGAAATGCTTGTGCACAAATTATATTTACCATACTTGCACCACTTTGACCAAATGCCCTATATACTGCATAAGTTACAAAGAAATATACTGTTAACTGTATAATTGTAAAAATAGCAAGTTTAAATATAAGCAATTTTTCTTTTTTAATGACTTGAAATTGTTCATGAAAATTATTTATACTTCTTTTTGCTATTTCAAGTTTTTCATCTATATTTTTTACTATTTTCATTTTGTTTAATATTTTATATACAAACTTTACAAAGTTATATACTAATTTTTCATTTATTCCTATCATTAACAAAAAGAATATTATAGCAAAGTTAACTAAAAAGCCTATGAGTGCTAAATCAATAAAATTGCTTAAAATACTTCTAAAATATCCAAATTTAATTATAAATACAAATAATGTATATAATACTAGTGTTGCTTGATAGACAATAAATTTTATAAGTAATATACTAGCACTACTAGAAATACTCTTTCCTTCTGATACCATTGCCACTGCTTGCATTGGTTGACCACCTGATGCAAATGGTGTTATAGAGTTAAATAATTGTCCGAGCATTGATACTCTTAAACTATCTACATATTTTTGGTGTTTATATGTTTTTTTAGTTACTACATATAAACATAAAGCCTCAAGTCCCCAATACATAACCATACATAAAAGTCCAACTATCATCCAGTTTATCTTTGCATTTGTTAATACATCAACAATATTTTCAATATTTTCAACTGTAAACATATATATAATTAAGCCGATGAATATTATAAAGATAAGTATTACATTAATTATATTTGTGTTTATTTTTTTCTTTTGCATAAAATTTCCTTTCTATTTGTTATTTCCCCATGTCTTTTTTTGAGATAATTTATATATTTTGTTATAATATGTTTTCCACATTTTTGTTACATTTTCTTCGCTATAATACTTACTACATTTATCTGCCATTTGGCTTGCTTTGTTATAATATAGTGGATCATCTCTTAGCTTTTTAATTTCTGCTACAAACCCATCAACATTACTTGCCTTTAAATAGTATCCCTCTAAAATTCCTTTATATAACTCAATATCTCTAAGAAGTATAGGAATTTTGCAATTTGCCGCTTCTAAAACTGTCATTGGGAAAAGTTCTTCATAAGAGCCTAAAAATAACATATCTGACATATTATATAACCTATTCATATCTTCTCTTGGAACAATTCCTAAAAATTTTACATTTGCAGGTGGGTTATCTAATATTTTTGTTATATCATCATAACCATCAGATATTTTTTTAAATGAAAATCCACCAGCCCATACAAATTGTATATCAGGCATTTTTTTTGCAACTTCTATAAAGTCCATTATTCCTTTTCTTATTTGTAATTGTCCTACACATAAAACAATAAATTTTTCTTTATCTAGGTTATACTCTTTTCTTATTTCATTTTTAGTGTTTTTATCTAGTTTATAAAAACGTGAAGTTGAAACATAATTAGGGATATACGTAATTTTATTTCTATCAATACCATATTCAACTAATTTATCAATAAAATATGGATTTACAGTTACTAAATTATCCATACTTTTATAAAATTCGATTACATATTTGTATAGTATTTTCCTTGCGATTTTTGGTAATTTTAGACTTGTATCCAAAGTTTCAGGTAAAAAATGTACGTATCCTACTGTACTTGATTTTATTTTAGCAAATGGTAATGTAAAATAAAACCAAGGATTTATTGTATGATAATGTCTAATATCTGCAAATCTTACTTGATTTATACGAACATCATAAATGTCACCTAAATTATTTTTTACTAAGCTAACTAATTCTTCATATGCTGATAATACACCTTGACCTTTTACTGTATGTGCTTTCGACATCATATTTATAGTTCTTGACATAAAAAACGCTCCCTTACTTCATTTATTATACCATATATCGACATAAATTACAATAAAATTATATTTTTTGTACTACATAATTATGAATTTGTATATACATAACTAAAAAATGAAATTACTATATTTAAAATATAATAATTCCATTTTTTATACGCTATAATATTCCCCTATCTACTTTAGATTTTAAATCTCTTTTTCTTACATCTCCTCTTGTAGGTGGAATTTCACTGTAATCTTCTACCTTTTTACCTAAATCTTTTTTAAACTCATCTTTCCTCTTCAATGTTGCATTTAAATCTTTAAAACGTGCAGCTGTATAATCAGACATAGTATATAACAATCTGTTTCTAGATGCATTTAATGATCTATTAAATATATTATTAAATATACCCCTTATTCCATTATTAAACGCTAACCTAGAACCTCTTTGAAGTAGTGCACCAGTTTTTACAAATTGTGCAAAATTCTTTTCAAAACTTTCTAATTGATCACCAGATAATTTTAACTTCGCTTTTAAATATCCATCCATAACGTACTGTAACATATCAATTTGCTTTTTATTTAATGAATTAAAATTATTAATTTTACCACCATTAAACAAACAGTCATACACATCATCTGGATTTATTTTCTTAGGTGCAAAATCTTTTATGCAATCAAGAAATTCATTATAATCTGGTAATTCAAAATCATTTTGTACGTTTTCAATAATTGCCATTAAATCTTTTTTATGTAAAACATCAGCAGCATCCATAGCATCTATCATGTCAGAATAACCTTCTCCGTTAATCATCCATCTAATTTTCTCTGCACTTGTGCGTTTTAAATTATCAACAAGTGTATTAGCATATTCTAAATTTGAAGCATCAGAAGGTACTGGCATATTTGTAGAAGTAGTAGTGGCAGTAGAGTTATTGGCCTGAGTTTTATCATCGTTAGATGGAGTTTCAGATTTTGCCTCAAGTTCCTCTTTTTCTTTAGCTTCATCAGCCTTTTTATCACTATAATTAAGTTTTATATCATCTTCTACTAATCCTTTAACTTTTTCTTTGAACGCATCATTTAATGTATCAATATCTTTATCATGCTTAGATACAAGTTTTCCAGTACTTGTTTCTAATTCTTTTAATCTTTTATTATTTCCCTCTATTTCACTTTCTAAAGCGCGTCCTTTTTCGTCTAAAGATTTCAAAACGCCATTTTCTAATTCAGCTATATCGTGATCACATATACTAATTTTTTCATTAATAGTAGTTAAATTTCTTTCCTGTTCAGTAATTTGATCACTTAAGCCTCTTAATTGTTGAGACATTGCAGTATAATATCCAGCATTTTGGTTATTTCTTTGCTTTCCATTATTTGCGTTTCCTTGATTTAGCTCTTTTTCTCTTATTTCATTAATTTTTTCTTGTAATTCCTTTCTTTCTGCATTTAATTTATCAAGTTTTGATTGTATATCTGCTTTTTGTGTTTCATAAGATGCTTTATCATTATTTAATGCATCAACTTTAGCACGGGTTTCAGTTTTTTTAGTATTAATTTCTGCACTCTCAAGTTCTTTTTTATGTATATACTCCCTTGCCTCTTTTATTAATTCAAAGTTATATTCTATAGCTTCTTTTTGAGTATTTAAAATTTTTTCTGCTTTTTCTTTTAATAGAGCTTTTTTATTTTTAATTTCTTCAATTCTTTCTTTATGTGCGCTAGTAAATTCAGCATTTCGTTCAAGATTATAATGAGTTATTGCCTCTAATGCGGTAAGTTTTTCTTCTGGTGTTGAATAATTTGCTGCGTTATATGGATTTCCATCTTTGTCTTTTAGACCTTGTGCACCAAAAGCGTTTAGTTGAGCATCATAAAATTCAACTAGCATATTATTTACTTCTGCTAGTGATATTTTAAGACTCGCTATTGTTACTGGTCCCTTTTCTTTAATCAAACTTTTTGTTTTAGCAGTATTTGATTTTAATTCAACAGTTATATCACGATTTTGAGGTGTTACTACTTCTTTTTTTGTTTCTTCTTCTTTTTTATCGACATCTCTATATTGATTTTTTCTACTATTATCATAACTATTATTTCTGTCAGTTCTATTATTTTCTCTATTTTCTTTTCTGTATTCGCTTTGTGGCATTATTTTTCACCTACCCATTCATCCATCAATTTTGTTAATCTGTTAATTTGTTCTAATGTCCTATCTGCTTCTTCGATTATCCTATTATTTTCTTCAATTTCATCTAATAGATTATCATTCACTAATATCACCTTTTTTCCCTTATATTATAATTATATAACATAATTTTTTCCTTGTCAACGAATCCAATTATAATTATGACAAATTTAGCAAAATAAGTTTTTCATTTAGAAACATATTTATTTGAAATATAGATTTGGTATATAAAGCCTACTATTTTTTATTCTTTAATTAAGATATAATCTCGAAAAATTAAATTATATATATAACAGAAAAATAAGCTAATAACATTATTTACTACCCATAAGAAAATAATGCTATATTAAATTATATCTATAAAATGTTTTCTCATTATATATTTTTTATTTATTTTATTAAAAATTCATTTAAACCTGTTTCTTTTAACACCAATGTCGACTTTAAGCATACAATAGGTTTAAAGCCACATTCAGTACCATAATAATATTCTGCCCACATTCTAGGAGTAGATATAATATTCAAATGATGATCACCACCAGATGGAGATGCTAACCACATACCTTTTGCTTTATTATTACCAGTTAAACTATATAAATTATCAAATGATGTAACAACTTCTATATTAAAACCAGAACTCCAGTTATTATTTCCTACTTTTGCGTATATATATCCACTATCTTTCACTTTATATTCTATCTGTGAATTTGGATATTTTGCATTCCATGATTTTATAAATAATTCACTTGTTGGGCCTCCTATTGCGTATTCTGCATTTTCACCTGCAAATACTTTCCATGCAGTTGTATCTAACATAT
>CANRQA010000072.1 GCA_947632635.1 uncultured Clostridia bacterium
CATGTACCTGGTGGATCTAGTGGCGGAAGTGCTGCTGCAGTTTCATCAGATATGGCATTTGCAGCTCTTGGAAGTGATACAGGTGGCTCAATTAGACAACCAGCATCATATTGTTCTGTTGTAGGTCTAAAACCTACTTATGGACTTGTATCAAGATTTGGGCTTGTAGCATTTGCTTCATCACTTGACCAAATAGGACCTTTTGGGAAAACAGTTGAAGATGCTGCAATAATGTTAAACGTAATAGCAGGACATGATAATAAAGATACAACATCAGCAGATATTTTAGAAAAAGATTATACTAAAGCACTTGTAAACGACATTTCACATATGAAAATTGGTATACCTGATGCTTTTGTAAAAGATGGAATAAATGAAGAAGTAAAAAAAGCATATGAAGAAAATATAAAAATACTAGAACAAGCAGGGGCAGAAATTGTACACATAAACTTAGATTATGCAAAATATAGTCTACCTACATATTATATAATTGCAACTGCAGAAGCCTCATCAAATCTTGGTAGATATGATGGAATAAGATACGGTTATAGAGCAAAAGATTTTGATGATTTAGTAGATTTATACACAAAATCAAGAACAGAAGGCTTTGGAGAAGAAGTAAAAAGAAGAATAATGCTTGGAACTTATGTGCTTTCTTCAGGATATTACGATGCATATTACAAAAGAGCACAATGTGTTAGAACATTAATAGTAGAAGATTTCAAAAAAGCTTTTGAAAATTGTGATGCAATTATAATACCAACAGCACCAAATACAGCATTTAAGTTTGTCGAAAAAACAACAAATCCACTTGAAATGTATTTAGAAGATATATATACAGTACCAGTAAATATTGCAGGACTTCCAGCAATATCTGTACCAGGTGGATTTAACAAAGAAGGTATGCCAATTGGTATGCAGTTTATAGCAAAAGCATTTGATGAAGAAACACTTTTGCAAATTGCATATACATATGAACAAAATGCAAAATATTATTTAAATAAGCCGAGCATTTAAAGGAAGTGAATAAATGTTACAATCAAAACTTATTGGAGATACCAAAAAAGAATGGCCTAGTGAAGCAGTAATAAAAAGTCATGGACTCCTTTTAAAAGGAGGATATATAAAGCAAATGGCATCAGGAATTTATACACTTATGCCACTTGCAAAAAAAGTAGTAGCAAAAATTGAAAATATAATAAGAGAAGAAATGAATAAAATAGGTGCACAAGAAATTTTAATGCCTCTTGTTGCGACTAGAAAATTATGGGATATAGCAGGACGTTATGAAAGTGTAGGATCTGAACTTTTAAGATTTAAAGATAGAACAGATACAGAAATGGTACTTTCTATGACACATGAGGAAGCAACAGTATTTACACTTTTAAATGAGGGTGCAACATATACCAAATATCCATTTACTGTATATCAAATACAAACAAAATTTAGAGATGAAGCTCGTCCTCGTGCTGGTCTTATACGTGTTAGAGAATTTACTATGAAAGATGCATATTCCTTCCATACTTCAAAAGAGAGTTTAGATGAGGAGTATGACAAATTCTTTAATGCATACATGAATATATACAAAAGAGTTGGAATTCCAGAAGTAATACCTGTATATTCTGATACTGGTATGATGGGTGGAAGTGGTGCTCATGAATATATGTTACTTTGTGATGCAGGTGAGGATAAAATAGTAGTATGTAATAATTGTAATTATAGTGCTAATATGGAAGTAGCATATACAGATGATATAGAAGCATTTTCAAAAGTAGAAGAAAATCAGGAAAAAATCTATACCAAAGATATAACAACAATTGATGAGTTACAACAAACTTTAAATATTGATAAAAGAGGAATTGGTAAAGCAGTAATTTATGAAAGACTTGACACAAATGAAACTATTATAGTATTTATTCGTGCAGATAGGGATGTTAATGAAACAAAATTACGTAATTTACTAAAAATTGATGATGAAGATTTAGTACCAAAAAAACAAGAGGAAAACTCATCAATAGTTTATGGATTTGTTGGACCAATTGGAATTGATGCAAAAAACACTACAGTAGTATATGATATATCACTAAAAAATGAAAAATCTTTAGTTTTTGGTGCAAATGAAAAAGATTATCATATAAAGGGTGTAAGTATGTCTAGAGATTTAAAAGATGTTACATATCATGATGTATCAAAAATACTTGAAAGTGATGCTTGCCCAATATGTAATAAACATGAGCTTAAGATTTCAAATGGAATAGAAGTTGGTAATATATTTAAACTTGGCAGTAAATATACAAAAGCATTTAACATGACATATTTAGATGAAAATGGTAAAATCTCAACTCCAATTATGGGATGTTATGGAATAGGAGTGGGAAGGCTTATGGCATCTATTGTAGAGGCAAGGGCAACAGATAAAGCTATGAACTGGCCTGTAAGTATTGCGCCTTTCGATATACATATTTGTGCAATTGATTATACAAAATCGCAAGATATAAAAGAAAAAGCAGATGAAATATATTCTAAATTGCAAGAATTAGGTTATGATGTATTACTTGATGATAGGAATAAAAGTGCTGGGGTAAAATTTGCAGACAGCGACCTTGTAGGTGCTCCTGTAAGAGTAGTGGTAAGCCCTAGAAATATAGAAAGTAATATGTTTGAAATTAAAGTACAAGGAAAAGAAGAGGCTACTTTAGTAAAAGAAGATGAATTATACGAATATATAAAAGATAGTATAAATAGGCTAAAAGAGGAGGTAGAAGCGTAAAATGTATGATGATTATGAGGTAGTTATTGGTCTTGAGGTTCATGCTGAACTTTCAACTAATACAAAAATATATTGTAATTGTACAACAGAATTTGGTGCAGACCCAAATACTCATTGTTGCCCAATTTGCACAGGAATGCCTGGTACACTACCAGTATTAAATGAAAAGGTAGTAGAATATGCTATAAAAATGGGACTTGCAACAAATTGTGAAATAGCAAGATTTTCAAAGCAAGATAGGAAAAATTATTTTTATCCTGATCTTCCAAAAGCATATCAGGTATCACAATATGATTTACCTTTGTGTGAACATGGATATATTGAGATAAACGTAGATGAAAATACTAAAAAGAAAATTGGTATAACAAGAATTCATATCGAAGAAGATGCAGGTAAATTAATACATGATGCATATACAGGTGATACACTTGTTGATATGAATAGATGTGCTGTTCCACTTATAGAAATAGTATCTGAACCAGATATTAGAAGTGCTAAAGAGGCAGTAAGCTATATGCAAACTTTAAAATCAATTCTTGAATATTTGGAAATTTGTGATTGTAAAATGCAAGAGGGCTCTTTAAGATGTGATGTTAACTTATCTGTTAGGAAAAAAGGCGATACCAAATTTGGTACAAGAACTGAAACAAAAAATCTAAATTCATTTAAGTCAATAGAGCATTCCATAGAATTTGAAACTAAAAGGCAAATTGAAGAATTAGAAAATGGTGGAACTATCTATCAAGAAACAAGACGTTTTGATGATGTAAAAGGTATTGGATATGCTATGCGTTCAAAAGAAGATGCACACGATTATAGATACTTTCCTGAGCCTGATTTAGCCCCAATTGTTACAAGTGAAGAATATATAGAAAAAATAAAAAATAGCTTACCTGAAATGCCACATATTAAAAAGGATAGATATGTTAGGGAGTATGGTTTGCCAGAATATGATGCAAATCAAATTACTGCATCAAAATATACAGCAGAATTTTTTGAAAAAACAGTTTCACTTTGTAATAATCCAAAAGCAGTTTCAAACTGGATTATGAGTGATTTTTCAAGAATGTTAAATGAAAAAGAAATTGAAATTAATGAGTCAAAAATTACACCAGAAAATTTAAGTGAATTAATAAAATTAATTGATAGTGGTAAAATTAGTTCTGCTATTGCAAAGAAAGTGTTTAACGAAATGTTTGAAACTGGTGAAAATGCTATGAGTATTGTGGAGAAAAAAGGACTTATCCAAATTAGCGATGAAGGATTAATAAAAGAAATTGTTGAGCGTGTTGTTCAAAACAATCCACAATCAGTTGCAGATTACAAGGCTGGAAAAGATAAAGCAATAGGCTTTTTAGTAGGTCAAGTTATGAAAGAATCTAAAGGAAAAGCAAATCCTCAACTTGTAAATAAGTTATTAGTTGAAATATTAAATAGCTAATGTAATAATAAAATTTAAAATGTTGGAAGATAAGGCGATTTATTCGCCTTATTTTTCTATATAGAATTATTATGTATTTATTTAATTACATATAGATTTTAAATATAATTTAGTTATTGAAAAATTTTGTAAAAATATGTTATTATATTATTGTAATGTTTAGGGAGGTTTTTATATGGAAAGTAAAAGAAAAAATGTGTATATTGCATTATTTGTAATAACAACAATAATAGCAGGTTGTATAGCTGTATATTTTGGAATAATGGGATATAAAGATAAAAAAGAATTAGAAGGAAAGATTGATGATTTGCAAAATGAAATAAATAATGTAACAGAAGAAAATAATGAAAATGAAATTAAAGATGAAAAAGATAAAGAAGAAAAGCAGTTAATAAATACAACTGAAGATAAAATAGAATATAATAAAAAATTAAATCAAAGACCAGCATTATATGGTATTCAATATATGACAATTTACAAAGAGGATAATAATAGAAATTTTAATAATGGAAAATTTAATGATAAAGAAAAATTAGGTATATCTGTACATATTGCACATGAATGTGATACAGAAGAATTGAATAAAAATAGACAAGATGTACCTGAGAGTTTAACAGCATATATTAATATCGATTATATAAATGATTATTCTAAAAAGTTATTTGATGAAGAAATTAATTTTCAAAAAATTTCAAATATACAAAATGAAAATAGTGTGTTATGTGATTTGATATCAGGTCTTGGTGTATGTATTTACAAAGCCAAAAGTTTAATATTAAATGAAAAAACTAATGTATATTCTTTAACATTTGATGTTATATCAACAGAAAATTACGATAAATTTTTAGAGGATAGTAAAGTGGAAACAACTGAGGGATATGAAATTGAAAATACATATGTTTTAAAATATAAAAAAGAAAATGGAAATTATATATTACTAGAGATGGATAGAATATATACTAGAAATTAGGGGGTCTTTATATGGAAAGTAAAAGAAAAAATGTATATATTGCAATATTTGTAATAACAACAATAATAGCGGGTTGTGCAGCTGTATATTTTGGAATAATGGGAAATAAAAAAATGAAAGAATTACAGTCTAAAATTGATAATTTAGAAAGCAATAATAAAGTGGAAGAAAATAGTAGTAATAATGAAAATTTAAGTCGTGATAAGATAAAAGAAGATATTATTAATAATTTTGATGAAAGTAAATGTATTAATAAAATTGATGATTATCATTATATTTTACTGAAAAATGATGAAAATGCCAATGAGTTAAAAAATGAAATACATGGAATAAGTGGACAAATACAACAAGATGAAAAAACATTTTCAATTAAAATTGATTGGAGTAAAAAGCCTTTTGGAATAACTGGTGATTATAACGGTGAACAAGAATATACCTTA
>CANRQA010000073.1 GCA_947632635.1 uncultured Clostridia bacterium
AATAAAATTGTCTCCTAGTTCTAAAGAATTTCTGCACTAAAAGTGCAGGGCTTGCTACCACGGGCTATCAAAGTCAAAAAATATGTTACTATTTTTAATATCTCAATTAGAAATGCAAATTTAATGTGGATTATACATAATATTAAATTTGTAATACAAATCTAAAATATTATATTAACTTAAAGATATAGCAATAGCAACGTTAATATTTATTTTCATAAAGTTAATAATCTTCTAGTTAAAATAGTAATAAGTCGCACAAGAAAAATGGTTGAAATGCAAATGCAAATCAACCATTTAAAAAATTCATTTATTATTCATTATAATTTAATACTTCATAAATAGTAACGTCTTTGTATGACTTTTTTGCTCCAAAGACTATACATAACTTGCCACTAAAACTACTGATAACAAAACCGGAACGTTTTAATATGTTCAGAATATCTTCTGAAATAAGAGTATCACATTCCTCTTTACTTAATTCACAGAAATACTTGCCTGATTTTGCAGTCTTTTCAATCTTATCTAAGATTTCTTCCAAATTATTCTTAATTTGTGACATATTAACATCATCTGCCATTTTCTCATAAATTTTTGCCCCAATACCTTTTTCTTCCATTTTCTCACCAATTTGTGCCGTGTTAATTTTTTCTGCCATTTTTGTTCCGTCCTTTCATTTTTTATAATTTAAAATAAAATTATATTTCTTTAAATCTGTTTTTTTCTTAACTCAAATACTCTTTTTGCCTCCTGGGAGTAAAATACTCACAAACACTAAACCTATCTCCTATCATTATAATTATAACTATATTAATGAATAACTACGATTATATTTTATCACATTTTATGTAATCTGTCAAATTTATATTATTTATATTAGTATACATATGAAAAAATATGATAATGTCTTATATAAATTATTAACAAAATTTGACTTTAAAAATAAAATATATTAAAATATAATAAATTTATATATTACTTAAGGAGGGGCACTAGTTAATATATAAATAGCGCTAATACAAAAATTGTAAACGAGGATGATAGTTGTCGAAGTTTTAAGCGGATACTATCACGGCATTTAGGGTCGTTATACATATTACAAAAAGTAAAATCAAATATTACAACAAAAAATATGTAATCTAATATATTTTTGGAGGTGTAAAAATATGTGTGGAATAATTGGATATTCCTCAAAAGAAAAAGATGCACTTAAGGTTGGGCTTAACTGTCTTAAAAATTTAGAATATAGAGGATATGATTCAGCAGGTATAGCAACAGTTGAAAATAACGAAATTAAATTATATAAATCTAAAGGAAAAATTGAAAATTTAGAAAAACTTTTATCGGGTCACAAAATAAACACATCTTGTGCTATAGCACATACACGCTGGGCAACTCATGGAGTACCTAATGAAATAAATGCTCATCCACATAAATGTCGGTCATATTTCAATTGTACATAATGGTATTATTGAAAATTACATTGAATTAAAAAATGAACTGCTTAATTTAGGAGTTACATTTACTTCTTCAACAGATACGGAAGTGGCAGGAAAATATATTAATTACTTATATGAAAAAGAATTAGAAAATCAAAATGATGATAAAGCAAGATTTAATGCTATTATAAAAGCATGTGAAGTATTTAGAGGTTCTTATGCTTTTGCTATAATTTTTGATGATGATGTTAATAACATATATGCAACTCGTAAAGATAGCCCACTTATTATTGGTTTAAGCCAAAATGGTAATTTTGTTGCATCTGATATTTCTGCTATACTTGATTATACAAATAAATATATATTACTTGATGTAGATGAATTTGTAAAAATTTCAAATGATAGTTATATAATTTATGATAAAAAATTTAATATTTTAAATAAAGACATACAAACTGCAACTTGGGAAAAAAATTCATTACGAAAAAACGGATATGCTCATTTTATGCTAAAAGAAATTAATGAGCAACCAGAAATTGCTAAGAAAATATTAACAACATTTGAAAGTAATAAGGAAATTCAAAATATAGATTTTACTAAATATAGTGATATACAAATAGTTGCCTGTGGCAGTGCAATGCATGCTGGTATGGTTGGAAAATATTTATTAGAAAATTATGCTAATATTAAAGTAAATGTAGAAATTGCTTCTGAATATAGGTATAAAAACTCATTTATAACTAACTCTACTTTAGTTATAATAATATCACAGTCTGGTGAAACAGCAGATAGTTTAGCAGCTTTAAGACTTGCAAAGCAAAACGGTGCTACCACTCTTGCGATTGTAAATGCAGTAGGCTCTACTATTGCAAGAGAAGCAGATATTACAATTTATACTTATGCTGGTCCTGAAATTGCTGTTGCAACTACAAAAGGGTATGTTTCACAAGTTGCAATTCTTATACTTTTAACTTTAAGTTTAATGAAGAAAGAATCATTACTATCAAATAAATTAATTACTGATATAAAAAATGACATAGATAATATTGATATAATTTTAAAAGATGTAATATCAAAGCATGATGAATATTTAAGTATTGCAAATAGCATATATACTCATAATGATTTATTTTTTATTGGAAGAGGTATTGATTATACTCTATGTTTAGAGGGATCTCTTAAATTAAAAGAAATATCATATATGCATTCTGAAGCATATGCAGCAGGTGAATTAAAGCACGGTACAATTTCACTTATAGAAAAAGGAACACCTGTAATTGCTATTGCTACTGATAAAGGACTTTTTGAAAAGACTATTAGTAATATAAAAGAAACTAAAGCAAGAGGCGCAAATGTATATTTAATTACTACAAGTGATTTATTTAAAGATGATTTAAAAGATTTTGCTGATTTTACTTTAGTTCTTCCTAAAGTAAATGAATTACTTTCTCCTATTGTTACTGTGTGTGCTTTACAACTTATAGCCTATGAAACTGCAAACCTAAAAGGTGTGGATATTGATAAGCCAAAAAATTTAGCAAAGTCTGTTACTGTTGAATAGAAAAAAGAAAATTTTAATTAAGCAGAGAATATATAAATAATTACTTTATTTATTCCTTCTCATGCCACCGTATATGCTATTGGGCATAAGTGGGTTCAATTTATATTTCAACATGCGCTTTTGCATATTGGTCTGATAGTAATATCAGACCTCTTTTTCTTAGTCTTTCGTTATTTATTATAAATTTGAGTTAATCTGTTTTTACTACTAATTGATAACCTTTGCCTATATGCACTAAGCCATATGCTATATTTTGTTTTATTTCTTTTAAATTCTCTATATAACTATTTTTAAACATTTATTTTCTTTTGCATATTTTATTACAATCCTTGATACTTTATGCATAAAGATAGTGTAAAATAAAGTGCATAAGTTTTGGTACCTTTAACTTACACACTTTATTCTACACTATCTGGATAACTTTAGTAAAAAAAAATACAAAAAAATTGATAAAGTTTTAAATATAAAAAATTTTGATTTTCTAGATAAATATTTATTTTTACTCTTTTTTGCTATCACTAATTATTTCTAATTGCTTTTTATTTGGATTTGCTATATTATATTTAAAACTTAATTTCAAACTATCATCTATTTTCTTCTTTTATATTATAGTAAACACTTGTTCCATAAAATAAAAATTGTAATATTTTTTATATAAATTTTCTACATTTTTCTACATTTATAAGTATTTTTTATAGTTATATATTTTTAGAGTCTCATATTACAAAACAATAATACGCTTTAATCGTTTTTATATCTTTATTTTATGTATATCTAACTTTTATCGAGTATAACTTTCTTGTTGTATAGAATACTTCCCACCCAACCGCTCCTGTATTTTCTGCTTCATAGTTTATTACATATACGCCATAACATTTTATAATATATTTTTTACTTTGATGGCATTAACTATTTAAAAGCTTACATTTCCGCCAAATCTCTCTCTTAGTTTTTCCTTTGAATTCTCACTTAAATTTACATTTCCAGATAGAAATATTTTGGTTTGTGGATCAAGTTCTAGTAATGCACTTGCATCAATTATTGCATTATTTCTTAAATCAATTGTTAAACCTATATTATTTCTTAATGCTTTTAATGATTCTAAGTCTTCACTCCATAGCCCTCCCCCTATTCTTAAATAAGTTAAATTACTTAAACCAGAAAAATTTATTTGTAATAATTTATCATGCAAAGTAGCCTCAGTCAAGCTTAAGTACTCTAAACTGGTTATTTTGCCAAATAATGCTAAGTTAATTTCAGATGGCACCCAACCATTCCCTATAGTAAGCTTTTTCAGACTAGTAAGTTTTGATAAATCCGGTAATTCATTTGGTGCTGACCATATACAAAGTGATGTTATTTTACTAGTATCACAATTTATTATTGTTTTGAATAAATCTTGATCTAACGTAAACAAAGATAAATTTGATATTATGTCTTCTATATCAGCTAAGTTACCGTCATTTCCTAGTTGTAATTTTTTTAAATTTATTAAATTGTTTATTGGGCTTAAAACCTTTGCGCCACACGCACGCAAAGAAGATAAATTTACAAAAGATGCTAAAATTTCCTGACTTGCTTCATCTTCTAATGTAACTTCATTGGGTAATATTAACTCTTCTAATTTGGTAAATCCCCTCAATATTTCCAAATTAGTTATATTTTGATCACTTAAATCTAAGTTTCTATAATTTTTAAATAATCCTAATTTATCCACATCAATACTTATTGTTCCATTTCTATCTAATATTTCTCCTATTTTATCTAGTTTTGCTATTTCTTGGTTTGTATAATTTTCTCTATTTCCATCTAGCCCTAGATTTCCTTTTAAATTTAAATTAGTTAAATTTTCACATTCACTTATTGGAGTGATATCTGATATATTATTATCTTGTAAATTTAAAATTCTTAAACTTCTACATCCACTTATCGGAGTAACATCTGATACATTATTATTTTTTAAATTTAGTTCATCTAATTTATCTAAAGCCTCTAAACCAATTATAGATTTTATGTTATTATTAGCAAGACTTAGCACTTTTAGATTGTTTAATTTTTTTATTCCATTTATATCACTTAATGATTGACATTCTAATCTCAAAGTTTCTAAATTACTTAATTTACTTATATCATCTATATTTTTTAATTCATTACAAACAAGACTTAAATAATTTAAATTTGGTAAATCTTTTAAACAGTTTACTATTTGTGAAATATCATTATTTGCCTTTCCGTAGTCAGAGATCAAAGAAAAGCTTTTTAACAAATATATTTTTTTTAGCATATTATAATTTTTAACATAAGTATTCCTTAATGCAACCGATTCCAAATTTTTACAATTTTCTATTCCGTTCAAATTATCTAATATTAGCAACCCTATCGATATTGATTTTAAATTTGGAAAAAATACTAGATCTTCTAAACTTGTTATAGTAGTATCTGTTATATTAAGAGTAGTTTGTGTCTTCATCCATTGAAATTGCATATCTTCCTCTGTTGCTCCTGATATTCTTGATATGTAATCTCCAAATGCTTTATTCTTAAACCTTATATGTGTCTCATC
>CANRQA010000074.1 GCA_947632635.1 uncultured Clostridia bacterium
AAGAATTAAAACCTTGAAGTTCAACTTATGAGCGAACTTCAAGGCTATTTTTTGTTTTTTAAACTGAAAAAGTCGGGATTTATTTTTTTGACAATATTTTTAAAATTATTTAAAAATGTTATATAATATGTTATAATAAAAGAAATTATGAGGTGAAGTAATGAAAGAATTATGTATAGAAGTAAAGTATTTTAATCTAAAATATACCGTAGAATGTGGTCAGTGTTTTAGATGGAAGAAACTTGAAGCTGAAGATAATGCATATGTAGGTGTTATAAAAGATAGAGTATTAAAAGTAAGGCAAGAGGGAAATAAAATTTATGTATTAAGCAATAAAGAAGAAAATCTAGAAAGTGTAGTAACTGAATATTTTGACCTTAATACAGACTATGAAGAAATAGAAAAAGAAATTATAAAATTTGATGATAACGTAAAAAAAGCTGTAACAAATACATCAGGAATTAGAATATTAAATCAAGATTTTTTTGAAACACTAATGTCATATATAATATCAGCAAATAACAACATACCAAGAATTTCAAAGTCTGTAAATGAACTGTCAAAAAAATATGGTAAAAAAATAGAATTTTTAGGAGAAGAATATTATTTATTTCCAACAGTAAAAGAACTTGAAAATGTGACAAAAGAAGAATATAGAGAGTGTGGTGTTGGATTTAGAGATGCTTATTTATATAACACAGTAAAAGAAATATTAAATGGAAGTATAGACTTAGAAAATATTGATAATATGACAACGCAAAATTTAAGAAACAAATTACTTACTTTAAAAGGTGTAGGACCTAAAGTTGCTGATTGTATATTACTTTTTTCATGTAAAAGAGGCGAAGTTTTTCCAATAGATGTTTGGGTTGAAAGAGTAATGTCAGTTTTGTATTTTAAAGAACAAAAATCAACTAAAAAACAGATTTTAGAGTATGCAAATAATAAATTTAGTAAATATGCTGGAATAGTACAGCAACATTTGTTTTATAACATGAGAGAAAATTTATTATAATTAAAGTATAATTTTTGTATATTTTTAGAAGTTTTTTAATATTGAAATAAATAAATTAGACTTTTTTTACTAAAAAATTCTGGTTTTTATTGACATATAAACTATTTTATGTTAAAATTAATTAGCATATGGATTTTTAAGTTACGTGGGGGTGTTTTTTATGAGAGAAAATATGACTTTAGCATGTACTGAATGTAAACAAAGAAATTATGAAACAGAAAAAAATAAAAGAAATAATCCAGATAGAATCGAGTTAAAAAAATTCTGTAAATTCTGTGGAAAACATACAATACATAAAGAAACAAAATAAGAAAAAGAGGTGTTACTCAAATGGCAAAAGGATTTATAAAAGGTGTAAAAGCTGAATTAAAAAAAGTAGTATGGCCTACGAGAAAACAATTAATAAATAATACAGTATTAGTATTAGGGTTAGTACTTGCATTTGCTGTAATAGTACTAGGAGCAGATATGATACTTGAATTCTGTGACGGTAAACTATGGGATTTTATTAGTACTAAAATTGGATAACTGTATTTACAAAGGAGTTGAATGTTTTGGAAGAAGAAAACATTTCTAATGTTGCACATTGGTATGTTGTATATACTTATTCAGGTTATGAGAATAAAGTAAAAGCAACTCTAGAAAAAATAGTTGAAAATAGAGGCCTACAAGATAAAATACAAGAGATAATTATTCCAATGGAAGAAGAAATAGAAATAAAGGATGGAAAGCAAAAAACATCTATAAAAAAAGTATTTCCAGGATATGTACTTGTTAAAATGATAATGTCTGATGAAACTTGGTATATCGTTAAAAGTATAAAAGGAATATTCAATTTTGTAGGTGTGGGAGATAAACCACTTCCTCTTACTGAAAAAGAAATGCAAACACTTGGAATAGATAATATAATAAATCTTGATTTTGAAGTAGGAGACAACGTTAGGATAATAACAGAACCTTTCTATAATTATCCAGCTGTTATTGAAGAAATATTTACAGATAAGAAAAGAGTAAAGGTTAAAGTATCTATGTTTGGTAGAGAAACTACAGTTGACTTAGAATTTAACCAAATACAAAAAGTATAGCACTGGTTAATTGTAATAATATTATTTACTTTTAAGGAGGTGAAAATGATGGCTGAAAAGAAAGTAACACATGTAGTAAAATTACAAATTCAAGCTGGTAAAGCAAACCCAGCACCACCAGTAGGACCTGCACTTGGACCAACTGGAATAAATATAATGCAATTTTGTAAAGCATTTAATGAGCAAACTGCAAAAGATGCTGGTATGGTATTCCCAGTAATACTTACAGTATATGCAGATAAAACTTTTGATTTTGTGTTAAAGACTCCACCTGCTGCAGTATTATTAAAACAAGCTGCAAAAATTGAAAAAGCATCTGGAAAACCACATAAAGAAAAAGTTGGAAAAGTAACACTTGCACAAGTTGAAGAAATTGCAAAAATTAAGATGAAAGACCTTAACGCATCATCACTTGAATCAGCAGTATCTATAATAAAAGGTACAGCTAGATCAATGGGGATCGAGGTTATAGGTTAATAATGGGAGAATATTTAAAATATTCGATTGAACCAAAGGGGGGAAAAAATAAATGAGCAAAATGAGTAAAAGAATGACAGAAGCAAATAAACTTATTGAAGTAGGAAAACTTTATGAAGCAAAAGAAGCTATTGAAATAGCACTAAAAATGCCTAAAGCTAAATTTGATGAAACAATGGAAATGCATATAAAACTTGGTGTTGATTCAAAACAAGCAGATCAACAAGTTAGAGGTGTTATGGTACTTCCAAATGGTACTGGTAAAACAAAGAAAGTATTAGTTTTAGCAAAAGGTGACAAGGCAGAGCAAGCTAAAGCTGCAGGTGCTGATTTTGTTGGTGATGATGATATGATACAAAAGATTCAATCAGAAAACTGGTTTGAATATGATGTAATCGTTGCTACACCAGATATGATGGCATCTTTAGGTAGAATAGCAAAAATATTAGGACCAAAAGGTCTTATGCCTAATCCAAAATCTGGTACTGTTACAATGGATGTTACAAAAGCTGTAACTGAAATAAAAGCAGGTAAGATAGAATATAGATTAGACAAAAATAATATAGTGCATTGTCCAATAGGTAAAGTTTCATTTGGAGTAGATAAACTTCTAGAAAACTATAATGCATTACTTGATACTATAATTAAAGCAAAACCAGCTGCAGCAAAAGGTACATATTTAAAATCAATTGCTATATCAACAACAATGGGAGCTGGAGTAAAAATAAACCCAAGACAGTAGGTGGCAAAACCATAAATCCTACCGAGGTATTTAAAATTTGAACGGAAATGAAAGTTTTTGTTAAGATTAGATACCTTAGGTACTGTCTTACAAAAACTTTTTATTTTTAAGGAGGTGTCATAAAAAGTGCCAAGTCAAAAAGTACTAGAAGAAAAGAAAGCAAAAGTTGAAGAGCTTTCAGAAAAATTTAAAAAAGCAAAAATGATTATATTAACTGAATATAGAGGAATTTCAGTTGCAGATGATACTAAATTAAGGAAAGATTTAAGAGAATCTGGAAATGAATATTTAGTAGTAAAAAACTCTACTATTGGTTATGCTTTAAAAGAAGCTAATATAGAAGGATATGAAGCTGCTTTAGAAGGACCAACAGCAGTTGTTATAGGTTATGATGATTATGTTGCTCCATCAAAAATAATAAGTGATTATGCTAAAGATAATGACTTTTATAAAATAAAACTTGGAGTAATGGATCAAAAAGTTATTGATGTTAAAGAAGTTAAAAAACTTGCATCTTTACCATCAAAAGAAACATTATATGCTATGCTTGCTTCTGCATTACTTGGAAATATTAGAAATTTAGCAGTAGTTTTAGACCAAGTAAAACAAAAACAAGAAGAAAATGCATAATATAAAAAATTTATATAAAAATTATTAAATTCAATGTATTTAAGGAGGAATTTAAAATGGAAAAAATTGAAAAAATAATTGAAGAAATTGAAAAATTATCAGTAATTGAACTTGCTGATTTAGTAAAAGCTATTGAAGAAAAATTTGGAGTAAGTGCTGCTGCAGCAGTTGTTGCTGCTGGTCCAGTAGCTGCTGGTGCACAAGCTGGTGCAGAAGAAAAATCAGAATTCGATGTTGAATTAAAAGATGCTGGAGCTACTAAAATAGCAGTTATAAAAGCTGTTAGAGAAGCTACAGGTTTAGGTCTTAAAGAAGCAAAAGATTTAGTTGACGCTGCTCCAAAGGTTGTAAAAACTGGAATGCCTAAAGAAGAAGCAGAAAAATTAGTTGAAGCTCTAAAAGCTGCTGGTGCAACTGCTGAAATGAAATAATTAAGCAAGATTAATCTGTTACAGTAAATGTAGCAGATTTTTTTTAAACTAAAATGTTTACATAATATTGACATTTATAATTATCTATGATATAATAATAATGTAGAATATAAAAAAGGAGTGCATAATTGCAATCTTTGGTTGTGAGTATGTGCTTTAAATTTTTGAAAGGGGTTTTTTACATGACAGAGATAATGAAATGGGCAATGGTGAAAACACAGGAGGAATTATTGGAGGAATTTGATAATGCCGTTAATAATCGAGGAAAGGAAGGAGCAAAACAGATTGTTATACATCTCATAAGAAAGTATGGTGAAAATCCTAAAGAGCTTGATATGCTCTATAAGATGCTCTATCCTAGAATTGCACATTATGGTCTATCCTTTCAGTTTGCAGATTACAAGACCCAAAATATAATTGAGGGACAGGCCTGGGAGAATCTTCTTAATACGGTGAAAGCCGTGGAGCTTGATGAAACTCCAGAAGATGCTGACCCCGATTGTGAAACATATGCTACAATTCTGCAGCATATACTCACGGAAGAATGCCTTTTGCATCGTCCCCGGAGAATTAAAGCTGCGACAAGATGCCTTGAAGCCATTGTAGAATCAGGTATCACGCCTGAAAGCTACGATCTTGTAATGGAGTTATGTGAGAAAATAAAAAAGGAGGCAGAGCTATTTTAACAAAAAAATCCATCGTGATTTAATTATCACGGTGGATTTTTTGTAAATATAAAAAATATTGTAACCTACTTTAAAATATGTAAAAAATATGTTATAACCCGACTTTTTCAGTTTAAAAAACAAAAAATAGCCTTGAAGTTCGCTCATAAGTTGAACTTCAAGGTTTTAA
>CANRQA010000075.1 GCA_947632635.1 uncultured Clostridia bacterium
TGGAGCTGGAAGTCAGAATTGAACTGACGACCTGCGGTTTACAAGACCGCTGCTCTACCAGCTGAGCTATTCCAGCATAACCTGCAATATGGTGACCCGTAGGAGAGTCGAACTCCTCACTCCGCCGTGAAAGGGCGATGTCTTAACCGATTGACCAACGGGCCCTTTGTGGTGAGCCATCGCAGATTCGAACTGCGGACAACTTGATTAAAAGTCAAGTGCTCTGCCAACTGAGCTAATGGCCCACAAAAGTATTGCTCATATATAATACTATAAATTTTCTTACTTGTCAATAGATTTTGCAAAATTTTATGAAAATTTGATAAAAAATGTACTAGAAAAATATTTAAGAAAATATAAATTTTAACAAAAACACACAATTTTTTATGTCGAATACTGACTAGTTTTATCACAATTTGTAAGATTTAATCACTTTTGTTGACTTGAAAATTAGAGGGTGCTAAAATATAAATTAGAGGTGATCAACTTGGTTATCTTAATACAATTTTTTCTATATATTATTTATTTTATCTATAAGTTGTACTCTCTGTTGGATAAGAAATATATATTTTCGGCTAATGGAGGCAAGCTTAAAAAATATATAAAATACGATGATCCGCAAAGTATAACTGGCAATCTTGGTCGTAACGATAATAAAAACTCTGTTATTTCAGTACTATCAAGTTGGTCATCTTATAATTTTTATTTAAAATCAATTTTAAATACTATTCTAATAACTATTACATTTCTAATATTAAAATTTTGTTTTACATATGAATTTCTATCATCTAATTTTTTATACGTAAATATCCTAAACAAACACATTGATATAGCTATTATATTACAAGATAAATATATTCTTTTTAAAATAATATATTACTTAACATATGTATTTTTGATATTTAATATAACATATAAAATAATTAATATATATTATTCAAAAAAGAAAAAAATGAGTAAAGAAATAAAAACTGATATGAGCATTACTATAGGTAAAAAAGTAATAGAAAATAGCGATAGTGATATATGTGAAAATGCAATAATAAATGAACAAGGTCTTTACCAAAATATATTAATTACTGGTAGTATTGGTAGTGGAAAAACAAGTAGTGCAATTTCTAATATATTACTTCAATTAATTAAAAATAACATATATGGTTTAATTATAGATGTAAAAGGAACGTATATTAATGTATTAAAAGAAATGCTTAAGTTAAATAACATAGAAAAAGAAATAGTAGAAATTTCACTAGAAAGTTGCTTTAAATATAACCCTCTTAATATACCTAATGTAACAAGCATTGAACTTGCCTCAAGAATTAAACAAATATTATTAAATATATCAAAAAATAATATAAGTGATTCGTATTGGCTAGATAAAGCAGAGGAATATATTCGAGATTTTATAACTTTAATAAGGGCATATGGTAAAATAGTTAGTTTTAAAGAGTTACATCTATTGGTAGTAAATAAAGAGTATTTATATGAAAAATTAGAATTTGTAAAACAACAAATATTAAAAAACAAATATACAGATGATGAACTATTTAATATAAATTCAGCGTTATTAAATATAAAAAATGAATATTTAAAGCTAGATGAAAGAACAATTGGAATTATAAAATCAGAAATTACAAGAGTTACTAATGTATTTATGGCAGATAAAAAAGTATTTGATACATTTTGTGATAGTTCAGATGAAATAAATTTTTTATCAAATAAAATTTATGTTTTATCTCTAAATATTGGCGAAAATAGACTGCTTACTAAAATTATTTCTTCATATTTAAAACTTGATTATCAAAAACAAATATTATCCCAAAAAGCAAATTTTAAAAGAACTTTTTTTGTAAGTGATGAATATCAAGAAATTGCAACTCAAGATGATGCACATTTTTTCTCACTTTCAAGAGAATATAAATCAATTAATGTAATAAGTATGCAAAGTTATAGTTCACTACTTGATACTTTATCAAATGAAAATGCTTCTAAAGTTATTATACAAAATCTTGTAAATAAAATATGGTTTAGAAATGATGATATGTATACAGTTCAAGAGATTATAAAACAAGTGGGAAAAGAGTATAAGAAAAAAGAAACAATTAATTATTCTGAAAATTCACAAAATTCTCATTATAGCATTATTTTTAATAAGTTTAGAAATTATAAATCAGGTTTATCTAAAAGTATTTCAATATCAAATAGAAATGAATATTTATTAACGGAGGAGTATATTACAAGAACGCTTAAAACGTTTGAGGCTTGTGCTGTACTTTCAAATGGTATTAATATTGAGTTTAATAAAAAAATAATTTTAAGAAGGTGGGATATAAAAGATGAAGAAAAAATGGTTAAAGGTAAAAAATATATTAGGTAAGAATAAATTTAAAATATTTTCAGTTCTTACTTTTTTATTTATTGTAGTTATAGTTGCAAATGGTGTATATGCTGCAAGTGACCCAACACTTGTTACAAAACTAAATTCTGCACTTAAAAAAATACAAGGATATTTAGTAAAAATAGCAACTCCAGCTGCTGGCGTTGCTATTGCAAGTGGTGTCTTAATTAGAAAACTAAGTTTTGGAAATGAAGAAAAAATGGTTATTGGTAAAAAAATAATTATAAACGCTATACTTGGATATGCAATAATTATTTCAATTGACTTAATTATTAAATTTGTAGATAGTGTGTTATGATATGCAGATAGATGATATTTTAAATACGTTAAATACAGTATCTGAAAAACTTTTTAAGTCAGTTGAGGGTGAAGTATATAAAACATTAGATGATATAGTAATGATAGGAAAAGATATTTTAGAAAAAGAGCCACTTAAAAATATTTTTTTTGAGAATAAAGTAAATGGAATTATTATAATTGCTAATTCACTGCTTCTTTTTTATTTTATATACTATATTTTTAATATTTTATTAAGTTTATATAACGGTAATAAAGTGGAAAATGTGTATACTTTTGTTATAAAAATGCTTGTTGTAACTATTATTGTGAATAACAGTTATTATATTATAGAACAATTTTTAAATCTCATAGAGTTATTAAGTCTTAGTATAAATGAATATTGCAAATCGTTAATAGGACAAGAAGTTTCTTTTTCTAGTCTTAAAGAGGCAATTTTATCTATTAAAGATTTTATGAAAAATGATTTCTTAAGTTTAGATGGCTTAATTAAAGGTGTTATTTCTTTTGGTTCAATATCTATATTAATAAACTTTTCAATTAGATATGTTACAGTTATTTTCCTTGTTATAGTTTCGCCTATTATGCTTGCACTATGCTCTAGTAATTTAACAAAAGGGATGACACTTGCATGGGGAAAATTATTATTTACA
Source organism: uncultured Clostridia bacterium (assembly GCA_947632635.1). Lineage (GTDB taxonomy): Bacteria > Bacillota > Clostridia > TANB77 > CAG-465 > CAG-465. The sequence continues at coordinate 3,349 of CANRQA010000075.1, forward strand.
AACCTTATTACTCAAGTTATTGTAAAACTTGTTTTAGTTATACCACTTGTATATAAAGATGTTAATAGTATAATGTATAAAATTATACTTGTTGGAAGTATATATATACTTTATAAAATAAATAGTTTTGTAAGAGATTTTACTGTTCAAATATCAACAAATTATGTATCAGATAACATATTTAGGAGGTAGATATTATAGAAAGAGTTAATATTCAAAAAATGTATAGCAATTACAAAAGAGAAAATAGATTTTTAGGAATTATAGATTATAAATCGCTGTGGTTTTGTGTTATATATTCGTTTGTTATATTTGTAATTTGTGGATTCCTTCCAATTAAACTTGAATATGCTATATATGTATTTATTTTTATGGTAGTACCTGTAATAGCTATATTTTGCGTAAATATAAATAATGAAAGTGCAGTTGATGTTATTTTAACAATATTTGAGTTTATATTTAAAAGCAAAATATATGTAAGAAAAGATTATATTTGTGATTTTAAAAGTGTTATATACAAGAAAATAAACGAAAAGTATAGGCAAAGTTTAGCTAGGAATAAGAAAATAGTTTAAATTAGTTAATATTATTACTAAATTAGAAAGGAAACAAAATGAACGAATTAAATAATGTAGATAATATAAGTATAAATGATTTATATAAAAAATAGCTGATAAAATAGAAACAGCAAAGAGAAATGTGGCATTAAAAGTAAATGAAGAAATGACAATGTTATATTGAAATATAGGAAAAGATATAACTGAAAATATTCTAAAATATAAAAAAGCAGAATATGGAAAAACCATAATAAAAACATTAAGCCAAGAATTAACTGGTGAATATGGTAAAGGATATAGTGAAAGAAATATATTTAGAATGTTAAAACTTTATTATTATTTTTCAGATTTTGAAATTTTGTCGACACTGTGGGCAAAATTAAGTTGGTCACATTTTGTTGAGCTACTACAAATAAAAGATAAATTGAAAAGAGATTTTTATACAACAATGTGTACTAATGAACTTTGGGGAGTAAGAACTTTAAGAGAAAGAATAAACTCGACACTATATGAAAGAACAGTGGTATTTAGAAAGCCAGAGCAGACTATTGTAAATGATTTGAAATTGTTAAATGAGGAAAATAAAATGACAACTAATTTGCTTTTTCGAGATCCGTATATATTAGATTTTTTAGATTTAAAAGATACATATAGTGAAAAGGATTTAGAAAATGCAATTATAAGTGAATTAGAAAAGTTTATTTTAGAAATGGAAAATGATTTTGCTTTTCTTGCAAGACGAAAAAGAATAACAATAGATGGGGAGGATTATTATATAGATTTATTATTTTATCATAGAAAAATGAAGAGATTAGTTGTGATGGAATTAAAGTTAGATAAATTTAGGCCAGAATATAAAGGACAAGTTGAATTATATTTAAAATGGCTTGATAAATATGAAAGGCCGGAAGAAGAAAAATCGCCAGTAGCAATAATATTATGTGCAACAAAATTTTGCCAACGGTGCCCAACAAAACGTGCTTTGAATTTATAATAGATTTAAAACATTATTATCTTTTTTATATATCATACTTTCCACATTTCTAATATTAGATAAAGTAACAAGATAATTATATAATAATTGCATTAATATATTTTTTGTGCAAAACTAAATTCCATTTTACTGGAATTTTGATGCAAGACTAAATTCCAGTTTTAGAATAAATATGGAATTTACTTTTGCAAATAAAGTAATAGTATTTTTCTTAGGGCGACCGCATAAAAAATATAATATTTAGTTACTTTATATTTTTTAATTTTTTAAATTTGGTTAGTATTTGGA
>CANRQA010000076.1 GCA_947632635.1 uncultured Clostridia bacterium
TATTCTTTTCATTTAGTATGGACATTTTCACTGAGAATTCAAAACAAAAAGTGGGACATTTTTACTGAGAATTCACATAAATCGCAAATTTATTTTTAAAAAGTATTGACAATCTTTAATAAATCTATTATAATATAAATGTTACAAAGCAATGGGCCTTTAGCTCAGTTGGTCAGAGCACTCGGCTCATAACCGAATGGTCCGGGGTTCGAATCCCTGAAGGCCCACCATTTTTTGTAACATATTTTTTGGGTAGGTGTCCGAGTGGTTAAAGGAGGCAGACTGTAAATCTGTTGACATTCGTCTACGATGGTTCGAATCCATCCCTGCCCACCAGATTGATACTAAACTCGGACTTTTATAGTCCGGGTTTTAAAATGTTTGAATTTGTGCTATATATGCTATAATTTTTATAGATTGGAATTGATATTATCAATTTAGAAAACACACTTGCATATTGTCAAAAACAATATGCATATAGGAGATATAAAGTGGAATACAAAAAATTTGCAAAGTATTATGATAAATTTTATAAAAATAAAAATTATGATAAAGAAACAGAATTTTAAAAAAATTTTATTAATCAGGATGATAAAATTATCGATATAGGTTGTGGAACTGGCATACATGCTTCTTTACTGCAACAAAATGGCTTCAAAGTGGATGGCCTAGATCTTAATAAAGAAATATTAGATATAGCTAAAACTAGAGTTTACTCTAATCTTTATCTACAAAATATATTGGATATAACTATTCAAAAAAAATATGATGTCATTATCTCCATGTTTGCTGTATTAAATCATTTAAAGAATACACAAGAGTTAGAAAAGGCTCTTATGAATTTAAAAAATATTTTAACTGATGGAGGGAAAATTATAATCGATTTGCATAATCCTCAAGACTCTGGTAGTAAAACAGATTTTTATGATAACATGACTAGAACTATGGAATGGCATTATGATAAAAAATCTAAAATAGAAGATAGTAAAATTATATTTGAAATTGACGGTAAAAAATATATTGATAGTCATACTTTTCGAATTTTTACAATTGATGAGGTAAAACAATGTTGTGCAAATGTTGGACTTGTTGTTAAAAAAGTATATGAAAATTATGATAGTAATAAGCATGGTTCATCTATTTCATAAATTTTAATCCATTAATAATGCAGTAGTATTTTAGTATAAATAAATTAAAAAATTCATTTGATTTTTTTCAAACAAATGTTTTATAATTATATTAAAACCAAGATGAAAAAAGAAATGGAGATGATATTAGTGAAAGAAATAGATACAAATAATAAATCATTTGAAGATATTAAACATGTTGATGAAAATGGTGTTGAGTTTTGGTATGCTAGAGAACTTATGATTTGTCTTAATTATAGTAAATGGAGTAATTTTAAAAAAGTTATTTCTAAAGCAATAAAATCATGTGAAAATAGTGATATATCTATCTTTGACCATTTTGCCGATGTCAGTAAAATGGTACAAATAGGTTCTGAAGCGCAAAGAGAACAGCAAGATTATAAATTAACACGTTATGCTTGTTATCTAATAGCACAAAATGGCGATAGTAGAAAAAAGTTATCGCACTTGCACAAACATATTTTGCCGTTCAAACTAGAAAACAAGAAATTAGTGAAAAAGAATATAGTGAATTAACACAAGATGAAAAAAAGATTTTATCAAAGAAATTTAACAAAGAAAGGAATTATTCACTTAATCAAACAGCTAAAAATGTAGGAGTTAAAAATTTTGATACATTTCATAATTATGGATATAAAGGTTTATATAACGGAGAAACAGCTGATGATATTGCAAAAAGGAAAGGTTTAAGATATAGAGAAGATATTTTAGATAATATGGGAAGCGATGAGTTAATCGCAAATTTATTTAGAGTTTTTCAAACAGAACAAAAATTAAGGAAAAATAACATACAAAGTGAAAAAGAAGCTAATAAAACTCATTATAATATTGGAAAAATTGTAAGAAAAGCAATAAAGGAAGCAGGACGGTACTATGCCAGAAGATTTGCCAACACCTAAAAAGATTTTAAAAGAGTTAGAGAAAGAAAATAAGAAAAGTTTGAAGAAAATGTGAAAATAATTGATATACTGGTTTCACAGTGTGAAACTACGATTAGTATCATAATAGTACAATTGATTTTTAACAAATATAAAAGAACATAAAAAATATATCAATAGTTTAGGACCATAAATAAACAACCTAAATTGCTCAAGAATTAAGCACTTTAGGTTGTTTTTTACTATAAAATTAATTCAAAACTAATGAGTAGAGGTTTTTTTAATAAATCTTTTATAGCACCTTTTAATATTTTATACATTAAATCTAAATAGGATAATATCTCCGTCTTGAACAGCATAATCTTTTCCCTCAAGTCTAACAAGTCCTTTTTCTTTAGTAGCAGCCATTGAGCCATATTTTATTAAATCGTCATATGAAACAACTTCCGCTTTTATAAAACCACGTTCAAAATCTGTATGTATTTTTCCGGCAGCTTGTGGTGCTTTAGTGCCTTTAGTAATAGTCCATGCACGAACTTCTTGTTTTCCTGCAGTAAGGTAAGAGATAAGACCAAGTAAACTATAACTTGCTTTAATTAACTTATCTAAACCAGACTCTTCAATACCATAATCTTTCATTAAAGCAATTTTATCTTCATCATCTAATTCGCTTAAATCTTCTTCAAGTTTTGCACATAAAGTAATAAGTTTTGCATTTTCTTTGTCAGCATATTCCTTTACTTTATTTACATATGGATCGTTATCTATATTTGCAATTTGTTCTTCTGATACATTTGCTACATATATAATAGGCTTATTTGTTAGTAAATACATATCTTTAATTAAATCTTTTTCCTCATCAGTAAAGTCAAATGTTCTAACAGGTTTAGAAGCCTCTAGGTGTTTTGTAAGTCTTAAAAGTAAATCTTTTTCTAAAATTGCTTTCTTATCACCAGCTTTAACAAGTTTTAAAACTCTTTCCTCACGTTTTGTGATAGTTTCTAAGTCTGCAAAAATAAGTTCAAGTGATATGGTTTCTATATCATTTATTGGGTCGATTTTACCCTCAACGTGTACAATTTTTTCATCTTCAAAACATCTAACAATATGAGCTATAGCATCAGTTTCTCTAATATGAGATAAAAATTTATTTCCTAATCCCTCTCCCTTTGACGCACCTTTTACAAGACCTGCTATATCTACAAATTCGATTGTAGCGTAAGTTGATTTTTCAGTTTCATACATTTTAGATAATACGTCAATACGTTTATCAGGTACTGTTACAATACCAACATTTGGCTCAATAGTACAAAATGGATAATTTGCACTTTCAGCACCAGCTTTAGTAATAGCATTAAAAAGTGTAGATTTCCCTACATTTGGTAGTCCTACTATTCCGATTTTCATTAAAACACTTCCTCTTTTTTCTATACCTAATTATTATATCAAAGAATTAAGATAAGTCAAGAAAAAAATAGTTTAATTTAAAATCTTTGATTTGTTAAGTATGTAAAAAACTAATAGTAAATATTGATTTGTAAATGTAGGTGTGATATAATTTAGCAAATTAAATTTTATAACCATTAAATAATTTTAAGGGAGGAAAATAAATATGACTGAATTTGGATTTGCAAATGAAATGGTAGAAAAAATGTGTAGAGAAAAATATGATTGGATTGATATTTTTTCCGGCGGGTTTGCTGGAGTAATGCTTAATGGCAAAGTTGGATTTATTGATACGTATGGTAATGAAGTAATCGAAATAAAATATGATAATGCTGGTACTACTTTTGCTAATGGATTTGCTAGGGTATGCATTAATAACAAATGGGGATTTGTTGATACTACTGGAAAAGAGATAACTGAAATAAAATATGATGATGCTTGGAATTTTGTAAATGGATTTGCTATAGTACGTATTAATTACAAAATGGGATTTATTGATACAGACGGTAATGAAGTAATCGAAATAAAATATGATGAAGTTTATGATTTTGAAAATGGATTTGCTAGAGTATGCCTTAATGACAAATGGGGATTCGTTGATACTACTGGTAAGGAGATAACAGAGATTAAGTACGATAATGTTTGGAATTTTGAAAATGGTTTTGCCATGGTATACCTTAATAAAAAATGGGGGCTTGTTGATATTAATGGTAATGAAGTAATCGAAATAACATATGATGATGTTTGGGATTTTGTAAATGGATTTGCTAGAGTTTGTCTTAATAACAAATGGGGATTTGTTGATACTAATGGTAAAGAAATAACTGAAATTAAATATGATACAGTTTCCGACTTTTTTAATGGTTTTGCCAGAGTAAGTATTGAATGTAACGAATACGGTTTTAACAAATGGGGTTTTATTAATACTAATGGTAAAGAGATAACTAAAATTAAATATGATAAGGTTTGGGATTTTGTAAATGGATTTGCTCGAGTAGAACTTAATGATAAATGGAGCTTTGTTGATACTACAGGCAAAGAATTAACAGATATTAAGTATGATTATGTCTGGGATTTTGTAAATGGATTTGCTAAAGTAAAACTTAGTGATAAATATGGTTTCATTAATACTAAAGGAAAAGAAATTATTCCAGTTATATTTGAAAAAGCAGATGATTTTGAACATGAATATGCTACATTAACACTTAAAATTACTGTTGATGAAACAGGAAAAATTAAGCCGTTTTCTAAAAAATAAAAATATATACATATAAATAATACGCTCTAAAAAAGGATAGTAGGTATATTTACTTATTATCCTTTTTAACTTTTACAATTTAATTTTATGTAAATATTTTGTGCGTTTATAACATTAGTTGACACATGAAAATCTTTGTGATATAACCCGACTTTTTCAGTTGAAATAAAATAGAAAAATCTTAAAAGCTAGAAAAAATCTAGCTTTTTCTATTGACA
>CANRQA010000077.1 GCA_947632635.1 uncultured Clostridia bacterium
CTTCATTTGGCTCCTGCTTAGGAGGTTCCTCCACTGTGGGCGTTTGAACTGGCTCTTGAACTACCGGTGTCTGTACAGGCTCCTGTTTAGACGTAGTTTGCACTGGTGTCTGTACAGGCTCTTGCTTAGGTTCTGTTTTAACTGGTGTTTGCACAGGCTCTTGCTTAGGTGTAGTTACCTTTTGAGTTGTAGTCTTTGGTGTAGCTGGCGATGAGGCCGCATTAGCTGTCGGCGTAGAAGTAGAATTTTTATTCTTCTTACTTGTAGCTGTTGCGGCAGAATACGTGTTATTTTGTGTAACTGTACCCGAATTTTTTGCAACCGGCGCATTTACTATCGCCATATCGCTTTCATACGGTGCAATTACAATTACGCCATAATTGTCGCCGTTAAGTACCAAAGATGTCTCTCCGTTTCCAGGCAAGCGCGGACAGTGCGTACAACAAAAATGAATGCCAGCCTCATCTGTTATACCGCAATAAATATTGTGATTCCCGCAACTGCACGGTGCTTTAAGATACGGGCAATCATTTGAGCAATACGCAACCTGACCGTCGGAATCTACAATACCACAAGTTGCATTATGTCCGCTTTCGATATACGGACAATCATAGCAACAATATATCACGTTGCCGTCAGCATCTTTTTGTATGCCACACTCTTCGTTATGATTTGCGCAACATACTGCATCTTCTACCCCATCTTTTTTTGTCATTGCTGTTGTGTCTTTATCAGTAGGTGTGGTAGTTACTATGCCTTCTGTAGTTGGAGCAGCACTTCCCTTGTGTTTTTTTATAACACTTTTGTAAACAAGACAGCCAGCCACGACAGCAAGTATTGCAACAATTATAGCAAGTACTGCAACGAGCCGTCCTCTGTGATTGTACCACAATTCTCTCATGGAGATTCCTCCTTTTAATAATTAAAATAATATTTATATAATAATAATATTGCCCCCAAGCAAATATTAATAACAAAAAAAGTAATTACGTTTTTTTTTAAAACTCTACATTTATATTATAACATATTTATGTATATTTTTCAATATTTATACTGCATTTTAGTCTGCTTTTTCATAATTTGTGCCAATCATTTTCGTTTTAATGTAACATAAACGTAAAGAAGCATAGCTTAGCTATGCCTCTTTACATTATAACGTTAATATTTTGGGCTCATTTTCTGTTATAACAATTGTATTTTCATAATACGCAGTCATTTTTCCATCTTCTGTTGCAACAGTCCACATATCATCTTTAACATAAACATCAGGATCACCTTCGCATATCATAGGCTCAATAGCAAGAGCCATACCTGCTTTTAGTCTAGGTCCTGTTCCTTTTTTTCCTATATTTGGAACTCCAGGATCTTCATGCATTTCTTCTCCTATTCCATGTCCTTGATATTCACGAAGTAATGTAAAGCCATTTTTTTCAACATACTCCTGTACTGCATTTGAAATATCTCCAACTCTATTTCCAACAACAGCTTTATCAACTGCCACAAAAAATGCATCACGTGCAACTTTTATTAATTTCTCACACACAGGTGATATTTTTCCAACCCCATATGTACGTCCTGCATCAGAGCACCAACCATTTTTGTATGTGCCAAGGTCAACAGATACTATATCACCCTCTTTTAAAACAACTTTATCTGACGGAATGCCATGTATTATTTCATCATTTACAGATGTACAAATTGCCCATTTATAGTCTTTTCCACCTCTATATGGACATGGTACTCCTTTAAATGCTGGTATTGCTCCATACCTTTTCATTGCTTGCTCTGCAACATTATTTAGATGCATAGTAGTAACTCCAGGTCTTATTTCTTTTTCAATTGCAACAAGTGCTGCTTTTAGTGCTTCTGCCGCATCTTCCATTAATTTTATTTCATGCTTATTTTTTATTCTTATCATTTTTTCACACTTTCTTAATCTTCATTTACTTCTTCAACAATTCTCTCAGGATGTCCTGAAGAATCCACAGTTTTTAAAAGTCCTGCTTTTTTATAATAATCAAGTATTGGTCCTGCATTTTTCTTGTATGTTTCTATTCTTGCTTTAAGTGTTTTTTTAGTATCATCTATTCTTGTTTCAAGTTTTTGACCACAATCATCACAAATATCTTTAACCTTTGGTGGAAAATCGATTCCATATACTCTTCCACATTTTGCACACTTTCTCCTTTCAAGTATCCTTCTATATACAAGTTCATCAGGTGCTGTAAGTTCAATAACTCTTGTTATCTTTCTTCCTAAAGAGTCTAAAAGTTCATTTAATAAGTGAATTTGTGCTAATGTTCTTGGATATCCATCTAATACAAATCCTTTTTTACAATCTTCTTTAATTATTCTTTCCTTTAATAAATCTGTTATAATTTCATCAGATATAAGCTCTCCTTTTGATAATTTTTCTGCTATTTCTTTATTTGTTTTACTTGCATCTCTTAATATATCTCCAGTAGAAATATGAGGTATATTTAAAGCATTTGCAAGTATATCTGACCTTGTTCCTTTTCCTGTTGCAGGACCACCTGTTAAAATATATATCATTATCATCACTCCCGCAAAATACTTTACCACAAAGTTTTATAAATGTAAAGAGTATTTTTATAATTCATATTTATTTTAATGTAATATCAACGCTATACTTACTTAAGCATTTTAAAATATCTTCTTTTTTTATTTTCCCCTCTCTTAAAATATACACATTATTATCCTCAACTTTAACAATTGTTGATTCTTTATTACTATTTATTTTTCCTAAATCAATTACATAGTCTACACTATCATAAATGCTCTTACTTAAATCTTTTATATCATTAATACAAGGCTCATTTGATATGTTAGCACTTGGTGCTACAATTGGAACCTTTGCTTTATCTATTATACTATTTAAAAGTTTATTTGCATCATAACGTACAGCAACTGTGTCTTTACTTGCAGTAACAATATCAGGAATAATATCTTTCTTTTTCAATACTAAAGTAAGAAAGCCAGGCCAAAATGTTTCAGCAAGCTTTTTTTCAATATCATTTAAAGGCATAACAATATCTTTTAACATTTCATATCCATTAATTAATACTATTAAAGCTTTTTGGTAATCTCTTTTTTTCATATTATATATCTTTTCTACTGCCTCTTTATTAAAGACATTTGTCCCAATACCATAAACTGTACTTGTTGGAAATACAAAAATCTTCCCCTTTTTTATTTCGCTTGAAACTTTTTCTAAATTTATATTTTTTAAACTTAAAACCTTCTTTAATGTCATTAATTTCACCTTAGTTTATTATACATTAATGATATATATTTTTCAAGCCATCATTTATTTATATAATTCTAATAATCCCTTAAGTATTGGATATCCATTATTAATTCCCATTGTATCAATTACATAAGCACCTGTATTTTCTTTACTTTCAGTATCTATATTTAACATATTTACAAATTCCTGTGTTTTCATAAAGTTTTCATCTATTATTGTTCCATCTTCTAACTTTTCATTTAAATAATACGAGTCCGTAACTATTCCTGTATTTTTGTAAGCTAATACATATTTCATATCATCACTATTATTTGAACATTCTCCAATATTGTAACAATTCTTTATTATACCATTATTTGTTGCTAATATTCCCGCAGTATTTCTTTTTACATTTATATCTCCTACATTATAACAATTTTTTATTATACAATCTACTCCTGATGATTGGGCACCTAAAATTCCAGCAAGAGAATGTTCACTTTTAATTATTCCATAATTTGCACAACCATTGATAATTAAAGAAGTAGCACCACACATTTGATTAGTTGCATTTCCAGCTATTCCTCCGTACATTTTCACTACCACAAATTTCTCCATAATTTAAACAATATTCAACTAAGCCTCCACCTGCTCCTAAAATGCCTCCAAAATTATATTTATCTGCTAGATCATTAATATCACCATAATTAATACAAAATTTAATATTACCACCTTGAAAATTCATTCCACAAATTCCACCTACGTTAAATACACCTATAATGGTCCCATAGTTTTTACATTTTTCTATTATTCCAATATTGTTTGATACAATTCCAGCGGAGCACCATCCACCTATATTACTTACATCTGCCCTATTTTCGCATTCTATAATTTCCCCTGTTATTTCATTACCCGCGCATATTGCAGCCACATAATTACAAGCAGATATATAACAATTTTTTCCTATTATTATATTCTTAATTTTCCCCCTATTATTTACGATTAAAGCTTTTTGGCTTCCTTCAATATTATTGATATATATTCCTGATATTGTTTTTCCGCATCCATCTAATATTGTATTTTCTGGTATACTTGTTATTGGTATCCATTCTTCTCCTTCTTGCAAAACTCCTTCCTTATCCCATTTTGCTCCTAAATCTAAATCCTCTATTATATATGCTTTATTGTGTTTTCCTTGATTACCTCTAAATTCTCCACTTGTTATTTTTTCCTGTAATCCTCTTAATGTTATTGCTCTTTCATCTTCTTTGTATTTTTCTTCTCTCGTTTTTTCATTCATTATTATATAATATTTACTTTCTTTTTCTACTCCATTTTTTTCTAATATTTCCGCTTGTTTTTTATTAAACGCCCCTTCTTTATATACTGGCTCATCATTTTCTATTGCAAATTTATCTTTGTATATTTCATAGTTTTCTCCTAGCATTTCTACTTCTCCAAATAGCTTATTTTCTATTTCTCCTATTATTTCTTCTCCTTTTGCTCTATCTATTATATTTTTTCCTTTTTTTATTTGTATTCCCTCTCTTAAGTTTCCTATATCTGTTATTAATTTTGCTTCTCTTGCACTATCTACTGTATTGCCTCTTGCCATTGTTACTATTACTGCTACC
>CANRQA010000078.1 GCA_947632635.1 uncultured Clostridia bacterium
GGCTATATACTCTTTATAAAGAACACTACAGCGAAAGTTGTAGTGGAGTGAATCGAAGATTCACTTTTGTTCTATAACAAAAAATGATGTTATATTCAAAAAAATAATATAATTATTTGTAATTTAAGTTGATATGAAATTCTTATGTGGAATAGTAATATGTTAAAGTTAATAATTGAAATCCTTTTTAAGTGCAATTTTTAAAAAATAAAGTGCAAAAATTGCACTTTAAATATTGAAAAATTATCAGATTAATGCTATAATATAGATATAGTTAAAGGAGATAATTTATATATGAATAAAGATGAAAATTGGAGTATGGAATTATCAAAATATATTAAACAGGGCGAACTTAAAAGTAGTAAAAAAGCAAAAACTTGGAAAACTGCTATTGGACTTCAAGATGTTGATGGTTTAAAGCCCTCACAATATTTAATAAAAACTGCTAAAGAGCATATTGAGGGAAATATTAATATTGATGAAGCTAAAAAAAGAATAGATGAATATTACAAAATAGAAAGTAATCGTAAATTGGAGAGTAATAGTGAGGAAGCTGATAAAGTTTCAGTTAGAATAACGGAAATTTTAAGCGAAAATAGTTTTAATTTTAATGTTATTGAATTAATTAACATTCATTCTAGACTTTTCAAAGGAATTTACAAAGAAGCAGGAAAAATTAGAAATTATAATTTTACAAAGAAAGAGTGGATTTTAAACGAGGATACTGTTATATATTCTTCTTTTGAAACTATAAGAGATACTTTAGAATATGACTTAGAGCAAGAAAGAAATTTTTCATATAAAGATTTATCTTTAAAAGAAGCGATAAAACATATTTCAAAATTTACTTCTAATATTTGGCAGGTACATCCTTTTTGTGAGGGAAATACTAGAACAACAGCAGTATTTATTATAAAATATTTAAGGACATTTGGCTTTAACATAAATGATGATGTATTTGCTGAAAATTCTTGGTATTTTAGAAATGCACTTGTTAGAGCAAATTATAAAAACTTTGAAAAAAATATTTTTGAGGATACATCTTATTTAGAAAAGTTTTTCTTTAATTTATTAAGTGATACTAATTATGAATTAAAAAATAGATATACTCATATAGATTATAAAAAAGAAAAAAATGATATAAAATTAGATAATAAAAAATACACTTTAGAAGAACAAGCAATTATAAATATTATTAGAGATAATGAATCAATTAAACAAGAAGAAATCGCTGTGTTAGTAAACAAGTCCCTTAGAACAGTAAAATCTATAATGAAAAAAATGCAGGAAAAAAATATTATTAAAAGAAGCAGTGGAAGAAGAATTGGTAAGTGGATAATATTATAGAATATAAATGAATTTTTTTAGCAAATCAATTTAAAGGAGAGGAAAAATGAAACATATTTTAAAATTACAACCTAAATACTTTGATTATATTAATGAGGGAACAAAAAGAATAGAATTAAGATTATATGATGAAAAAAGACAAAAAATTAATATTGGGGATACTATAGTTTTTAAGAAAGAACCAGAATTAACAACAAGTATGGAAGTTAAAGTAATTGGACTTTTAAGATATAATACTTTTGAAGATTTATTTAAGGATTTTGATGTAGAAATTATGGCAGATAAATTGGTAACAAAACAGGAACTACTAAATATTTTAAATGAATTTTATACTAAAGATGAGCAAAGCAAGTATGGAGTTGTAGGAATAAGAATAGAAAAAATATAAAAAAATACACTCAATAATCTATTGTGATTTAAGAGTGTATTTTTGGCTTTTTTATTTATCTTCATGTAACTTATCTTGCAAGTTTTTAATCGTATTAATATTTGTTTCATATATATCATTTGTAACTTTTAATTCAAATTCGCTCCAAGACTTGCTAAAGACATGATTAGCAAATAAATCTTTTAAACCAGTAATTTGTTTTAGTCTAATAATTTCATCAAGTTCCATTCCAAGATGTTTTGAAATATCTTTATCAGACCATCCACATGAGGTTAAATCTCTAACTATATTGGACATATCAATAATTTGATGAGTTCCTCTTGCTCTATTATGTCTAATTGTACTTGCCATACGATTTTCTAAAGTTTTATCAATAGTAACTACTGGAATTTGCTTTAAATGAAAATACTCTTTAGCACATCTATATCTATGAAAGCCATCTACAACAATATATATATCATTTTCTTTATCATAGTATGTTACAATTGGCTGTGTATACCCATCTTCTTCAATGGAATGTTTTAAAAGTTGCATTTCAGGAGGGGCTACTTTATTTGGATTGTAATCATTTGCTACCACTTTATCAATATCTACCATTTTTACATTTAAAACTGGAAATTCTATTTCTTTCATTATTTAACACTACTTTCTTTACTTCCTATAACCATAAAGTTTTTGTATTTTTTTTCATCATATATTTTTAAATCAACTTTTTTATATGTTTCTATATATACGTTAGGTACAATGCTATAATCAATTTCAGTTTTTTGTAATATAGCATTTAAGAGTCTTTCTAATTGTTCATCTTTACTTGCATATAGATTTTTTATTGAATTACCTGTCATAGATACAAAAGCAACAGGTTTATCTTCTTCAAGTAGAAGATACCATATTTTATTTGCGTCATCATAGATTCTATCGTGAATTTTGTTTTGTACGACTCTTGAGCCAAAAAATTTACCCATATAATTGTAGAAATTATCAGATTTGTTATTTAATTTTAATATTATATTTCCTTTCAATTTAAATCCTCCTTTATATTTTCTTCAATTTGCTTTTGCAAGAAATGGTCATCTGTTATTGTTGATTTATTTAGTAGATTATCCCATTTATGTATTAAAAGTTTAAGTTGTTTTTCATCCGATTTAGTAGGTGCAAATGACAAACGTTTTAAGTAAAAATCATTTTTTTCGATTGCACGTGCAATTCTACGCCAAGATATAACTTTCTTTTGAGTTTCAAGTTTTGCATCTGATGTTTCTGGTATTTCATCAACAGTTATATGATACTTATTTTGATACCAAATCATAAATTTTTTAATTTTTCTATAATAGTGTATCATTAAATCTCTGTTATATATGCCAATACTTTCAAGTAAAAATACGGAATATTCTTGCCAAGACATATATTTAGGCTTAAATGAGCGAATATTGCCAAGTGCTGTTGTCTTGCAATATATATTTCCAAAGTTAACTCCATTTACTCTATTTAATACTTTTGTCCATGTATCATATTCAAGTGCTTTAAATTGATCTAATCCATTTTTTTGATCGTCACCATATGGTTGGCAAAGTCTTTGTTGATATATGCTTAAGCCATTTTTATACATTAATTCATAAATTTCATTGAACATAAAGTCAAATTTACTAACAGTCCCCCATATATCTTCTACTGAAAAATCATATATTGGATAAAAATTAAATACATCAAGATATTTTTCGTTCATTTTTACCTTAGTTGTCCAAGGATAGTCATTAAACCTTATTTTTCTATCTTGAAGAGCAATAGTGTTAAATCTATTTAAACTTTCGTCTGTTCTAATGCCAACTCCACAAGCAACAGTTCCACCATATTTTTTCTGATACCAATCAGCAAACTGTATAATGAATTCTTCGAATTCTTCGCCTTTAACAAAAAAGTCAAATGGATTATTATACATGTTTATACTATCACCAGGCAAATCTCTTACCCATAACTCTCTTGATTCTTCTTCCCAACAAATCCATTTTGGTTGTAATACAGATACTGCATTTCTTAGTGCTATTGGTAGCGCAATATGATAAAAATCACGAATTTGAGAGAGTTTTTTTAGTTCATATATGTGTTCAATAGTTCTTTTATATTGTGCTTCCATATCTATGAAAAGCACATCAAATTTTTTATTTAATTTCTTAGCAACTATATTTGCAAGTTGTACCATAACAGAACTATCCTTACCGCCACTTACACTAAAATATACATTATCAAAATTTGTAAATATTATTTCTAGACGCTCTAATGCTGCATCTAATACATTTTTTTCTAAATATTTTTTTGCCATAAACATCCTCTTTTGGTTATTTTTACCATTAAATTATATCACATAATTACTGGAAATAAAAGGCAATTTAAAAAAATAAAAAAAGTAAGAGAGGAATCTTACTTAAGTAAGGAAAATTTAATTATTTTATAGGCTGTAATTTGTACTATTTTTTATGAATTTATTTGTATGAAAAAGTAATACTAAAAAAGTAACAAAATAACCAATTGTTTGTGTATTACAAATTCAATTGGTTATTTTTCTATTTTAATTTAAAGTATATATTGCATAATTTAAAATGCCTGCAAATACTAGCCATAAAACATATGGTATTTGTAAATATCCTGCTAAAGGACTTATTTTAAAGAACTTTATAAACATTACAATAACAACTACAAGAAGAAGAATTAGCCATAATAGTGAGAATAGAAGCCAACCTAATCTAAAGAAGAAAAGAGGCCATAAACAATTAATTACAAGCTGTAAAATATACACGGCGATAGCTCTTTTTCGAAACTTTTGGTCTGTATTATTTGTACAAACAAGATAGGCACTAATTCCCATTAAAACATATAATATAGTCCAAGCAATAGGAAAGACGATAGGTGGTGGTGTAAAGCTAGGTTTATTTAGTGAGTTAAAATCATCCATGCTTCCACCAAGTAGAGCACCAATACCACCAAAAGCAAGTGCTATGACTATAAATAATGCTAGTAGTTTATAATCTTTTTTATCCATTTTTTAAATCACATCCTATTATTATTTTATCCAATT
>CANRQA010000079.1 GCA_947632635.1 uncultured Clostridia bacterium
ATGAGTGGCTTTGTTTTTAGAATGCCAGATTTTAAAGAAAATTATTTTGTATGTGGAAGAAATACAATAGCAAATAGTGAAGATAAGGTGGCAGGTTTTTTGTGTCAATATGATAAAGCAAGTGAAATCCTTGATAATGAATGGATTGAAATTACTGGTGTTATAATTAAAGGTGACTATAACGGAAGTATGCCTATAATTAAAATCGGTTCATTAAATAAAATTACTGCTCCGGCTAATACTTTTGTAGATAATATTAATGAAAAGAAAAATTCATAAACATATTATGTAACAAATTTTTATCTTTATCTTAATCGTTTGATACATTGTGATTTAAAATTAAAGCTACTTTTAAAAATTGGTCTGCTAAAAAATAACAGACCAATTTTACTACCCAACTATTGTGATAACAAACTTTTTTATTTGTATTTTTAAAAAATGAACAAATATTTTAATTATAAACGTAACAATAGTTTCAATTCTACCTACAAATATATTTATTTCTAATGTTATACTTTACACATAATTAATCTAAAGTTTTATTATAAAATTTTACCTAAACTACTAGAATATCAATGAATTTATTTATTGCATTTTTATCAAAAATAGTTACATTTCATATTCCATTTGAAAGCCAATTATATCAATTACATCGCCACTTTTTAGCCCATATTCCTTTAGTTTATCCATAATTCCTAAATTTTTAAGACATCTTTGTAAATACTGTCTTGACTCTACATCAAAAATATTTACTTTGCTCATAAGCCTTTCTATAGGAGCGCCATAAACTTTAAAGCCTTCTTTAGTTTTTTCAATAAACCATTCTTGATCTACACTTTCATCAACTTCATATTCTTCAGTTATTTCAACAAATTCCTCTTTTGGAATATTTTTTAACTCTTTTGCAACATAATCAATTAAATCATCTAAGCCTTGTTTTGTAACAGCTGAAACTTTAAATAGTTTTAATTTTTCTTTTTTACACAATTTTTCTAACTCTTCTAGTAAAGTCTTATCTACTATACTATCAATTTTATTTGCTACAATAATTTGTTTTTTAGAAGCAAGTTTTTGACTATATTTTTTTAATTCCTCATTTATTTTGTAATAATCTTCAACTGGATTTCTTGCCTCTATTCCAGATACGTCTATAACATGAAGTAATAATCTTGTCCTTTCAATATGCTTTAAAAATTTAAGTCCAAGGCCAACGCCCTCACTTGCTCCCTCAATTATACCCGGTATATCAGCCATAACAAATGTAGAGTTATCTTTAGCTCTTACAACACCTAAAGTAGGCTCTAAGGTTGTAAAATGATAATTAGCTATTTTAGGCTTTGCAGAAGATACAGTAGATATAATTGTAGACTTACCTACATTTGGGAAACCCAAAAGTCCCACATCTGCGAGCATTTTTAGCTCTAATTCTATATTTTTTAAAGCACCTTTTGTTCCCATTTCAGCAAAATTTGGCACTTGTCTTGTTGGAGTCGCAAAATGTATATTTCCTCTTCCACCTCTGCCGCCTTTTGCCACTAAAAATTCTTGTGCTTCTTCGCATAAATCTGCTATTACAACATCTTTATCCACATCTTTTACAATAGTTCCTTTAGGTACAGAAATATACAAATCTTTTCCTGATTTTCCTGTACATCTTGCGCCCTCTCCATTTTTACCGTTTTCA
Source organism: uncultured Clostridia bacterium (assembly GCA_947632635.1). Classification (GTDB taxonomy): domain Bacteria; phylum Bacillota; class Clostridia; order TANB77; family CAG-465; genus CAG-465. Next base: position 1,685 of record CANRQA010000079.1, read on the forward strand.
GCCTTAAATTCTTTTTTGTATTTAAAGTCAAGAAGTGTACTAGTATTGTTATCTACTTTTAGATACACATTTCCACCTCTTCCACCATCGCCACCGTCTGGTCCGCCATTTGCAACATATTTTTCACGTCTAAAACTCATTGCACCGTTTCCACCGTCACCAGCTTTAACTTGTATTTTTACGTTATCTATAACCACGATATTTCTCCTTTAAATTTATTCATTTACAAAATAATTAATTCTCATATTCTTTTTAATTTTTTCCATAGTTTCCTTTGCTTTTTTTCTTGCTCTATTTGTTCCGTCAATTAGTATTTTATCTATAACTTCAGGATTATTATCATAATATGCTCTTTTTTCTCTTATAGGTCTTAAATATTCAGCAATATTTTTAGCAAGTTGTTTTTTACACTGAACACAGCCTCTTTCACCTTTTCTGCATTCAGCAAATACTTCCTTACAAGAATCATTACTAAATAACTTATGATAATAGCCTACCATGCAAATTTCAGGATTTGCTGGGTCATCTTTTTTAATCTTACTTGTATCAGTAACAGCACCCATTACTTTCTTTTGTATTTCCTCTTCACTATCACTTAAAAAAATAGCATTTCCTAAGCTTTTTCCCATTTTTTCATTACCGTCTAATCCTTTTATTCTAGGGAACTTTCCAACTAATGCTTCTGGCTCTACTAAAGTATCACCATACATTGAGTTAAACTTCCTTACTATCTCACGTGTTTGTTCAATCATTGGTAACTGATCCTCTCCAACAGGTATCAGTTCTGCATTAAATACAGCTATATCTGCTGCTTGACTTACTGGATAACCTAAAAAGCCATAAGTTATGCTTTCTCCATTATTACCAAATAATTCTTTTTTTTGAGCTATTTCAGTTTTTACTGTTGGATTTCTTTCAAGTCTTGCAACAGTTACAAGATTTGAGAAAAATACAGTAAGTTCTGCTATTTCAGGTATCATTGATTGTATATATATTGTACACTTTTCAGGGTCAATTCCACAAGATAGATAATCTTTTGCTAACTCTTTTATGGCAGTTCGTACTTTTTCTGGATTATTAAAATTATCAGTTAAAGCCTGAACGTCAGCTATTAATATATATGTTTCATATTGCTCTTGCAATTTTAATCTATTTTGTATAGAGCCAAAATAATGACCTATATGTAACTTTCCTGTTGGTCTATCTCCTGTTAATACTATTTTCTTTTCTTCCATTACAATTCACCTTTCCTATTTACCTTATATATATTCTATTATATCATACATTAAGATATTTACGCAACTAGAATATATGTTTTGCAAAAATTAAAATTATTTTTCTACATATATTGACAAAAGTTTACTATAATTATATAATGTGTTCATATAAATGATGTATAGAATACAAATTTATATTCTAAAAAATTAAGGAGGATATTTATGGGCTCAAAGAACAATTTGTATTACACCATCGAGGCTTTTCACAAGGAGGTAACTGGATCATGTATGATTCTTACTATACATTTTCCAAATAATCGGGAATGCAAAATAATGGTCGATTGTGGCCTTACGCAAGAAATTGAATATGAGGATGACAATAGAGTTATCCCTTACAATATAAATTCGATTGACCTTGTATGTCTTACACATTCTCATCTTGACCATATTGGCAAACTTCCTTTTATCGTAAAAAGTGGATATAACGGTCCTATTTATTGTTCAAATAACACAAAACTTACTAGTAAATTGATTATGGAAGATTGTGCAAAAATAAATGAACAAGAATATTTAAAGGCAAAATTAATTGATAAAAATGTTTTAGAACCATTATATACATTTGGACATGTTGAAACTACACTTAATTTAATTAATGGTATATCATATAACCAGCCTTTTTCACCATTTGAGGGCGTAACTATAACTTTTTTAGATAATGGACATTTAATTGGTGCTTCTTCTATTTTAATTCAAGCAAAGTATAAAAATTCTTCTAGTCTTCAATTTTTATTTACAGGCGATTTAAAAGCTACAAGCGAGTTTAAAGATATTATCCCAATACCAGACTATGTAAAATCATTGAAAAATTTAGTTATTGTACAAGAGGCAACTTATGGCGCTAATGATTCTTGTGAAGAAACAAGTGAATTTGAAGATACAATTATAGAAAGTATGAATAAAAACAACACAGTTTTTATTGCAAGTATAGCTCAAGAAAGACTTGCCGTTATTTTAAAGAAATTATATGAAATGCAATTAAATAATTTACTTGATGATGATATCCCAATAATTGTTGATACAACGCTTGGAATTAATTGTTTAAAGCTTTATGAAAGACTTACTCCTTTTGCATTTATTCCTAAAAATATAACTTTTATAGCAAATAATGAAATGCGTGAATTGGCTGTTCGCTCTCCTAAGAAAAAGATAATTATTGCATCTTCTGGAATGTGCGATAAAGGTATTTCTCCTTTTTATATCTATAATTTTTTAGGTGATCCTACTAAAACAATATTATTAACTAGTTATTTAGCTGAACACACTTTGGGTCGTGAAATTGTTGAAGCTTACTATGGAAAGAAAATATCGGTATATAGAGGTAAAGATAATATTCCAAAACTTGCTCAGGTTAAACAAATAAACTCATTTTCATCTCATTCTAAAAGAGACGAACTAATTGAATTTTTAGAGCAGTTTTCAAATATTTCATATGTATTTATAAATCATGGTTCAAATGAGGCAAAAGAAGAATATGCCAAATGTGTTGAAGAATTATTAAATGTAAATACAAGAATATTAGGAACAGATAAATATTACAAAATAACTTCTAAAGGTGAACTTTACGAATTTGAAAAAGAACCTCAAGAAACAAATACTACCTGTCAAAACAAGCACTGTTCAAAAAAGAAATCTGCTGTTAGTAGAACTATACCTGTATCAATTAGGAAAAACGTTTTTTGTAGCAATTCTGTTATAAAATAACTATTTTAAAGAAGCTGGCTTAAATAGGAGGCTGCTGAAAAAGTAGCAAAAAAAGTAGTGAATTAGAAAATATTTTTTTCTAATTCGCTATTTTTGTGGACTA
>CANRQA010000080.1 GCA_947632635.1 uncultured Clostridia bacterium
TCTTTATAGTCTTCTACTATTATTTTGCTTGTATCTCCTCCGTATTTTAACAACAATTCTCCTGTTTTTAGACCATAAGCCTCTTTCATTACTTGTAAATCATTTCGAAGTACTGCTTCTTTTGCATTACTTATTGGGTTATTAGTTATTACTCCCATTATTATTGCTGTTGATAATATCAATATTATTACTATTATCACTATTAACACTATTAAACTTATTCCTCTTTTTTTCATATATCTTTTCGCTCCTTTATGTATATATTTTTTACTATACCACAAATTTTATACATTGTCACTGGAAATTTTTCCCTTTTTTACGCACAAAACCAGCATTAGAATATTATCCATATTCTAACACTGGCTTTATTATATTTTCATTTTCTTTTTTTACAGTTTTTACAATTTTTTCCTCTTTTATTTTGCCTCTATTTTCATTTTTTAGTGTGTTGTATGTATGTATGTATGTATGTATAGTGTTTTCATATTTTCTACCTCTCTTGTTTACATAGTTTTTAACCAATTTCTTTATTTTCTTATTGCTTTCATATTTATTTTAATATATTTTTTATTTTTTTACAATAATTTTTTTAGTTTTTCATTATAATTTTTACAATAATAATTACTACCACTAAGAAACTAGCAAAGATTGTATTAAAAAATGAACCTTAATTTTAAGATTCACTTTTTAATTAATATAATTCTTTTTCATATATATAAGCCATATGACTCAATTTGTTTCCACATTTTTGAGTTTCTTGATTTTTTACTAATGTCTCATATATCTTTTTACAACCAAGTTTTTCATATATCATATAGTTGCAGGCTTCATCAGTTAAAATCTGTAAATTTTTCATATTATCATTTTTAGCAAGTTCAAATACTTCTTGTAATAATTTTTTCCCTATTCCTTTACCTCTATATTTTTCATCTATAATAAGGATTGAGACTTCACCTTCAAAATGGTTCTCAATATTTTTTGGTACATAATTATAATTATTAAAATATTCCTTTAAAGCATTTACATCTTTAATTTTTCTGCTTTTATATAATATATTTTTTAAGATAGAATAAAATTTCTTTCTTAACAAATATTTTTTTGAGTTATTTTTAGAATATCCTGCAAACCCTGCTAACTTTCCATTTTCTCTATAATATACGATATGTTCTGTTTCTTCTAAAATTTCCATTAAATAAATCCATGCACAAATCTTACCGACTTGATGAACTTTCTTTTTTGCCTAAATTCCATTCTTTGTCAAGCAAAGATACAGCTTGTTTCATATCTCTTATTTTCATAACTTTTCATCCTCTATACTTTTAAATAAAAATAACTACTAAATTCCCTCATTTTTATAATCATGGTCAACTATTTCTTCTGTTGTATCAACGTAAAATTCTTTTAATTTTCTTCTTGTAACTTGAGACATGAAATTATTAGAATAAGCATATAAATATACTCCCATTTCATTTTTTACTTTATAAAATACTGTTCCTTTTATATTTTGTAATATTTCTATAGAAAGCGATATAACTTGTGTCTTTTCCTTGCTATCTAAATTTATTTTCCATAATGTATTAGAGTCAGCTGAATTGATATAATAAAGGAAATTATCTTCAATATACATATATTTTGAACCATCAATTTCTTTTATCTCGCCTTTGTCTGCAACACTTGTAATATCGTCTAACTTTGTCTCATTATTTCCGCTTTTTTCTATAACATATATTTTATTTTCATCTTTTTTATTTACAAAATATATATGCGATGCATCTTGCACTATATATGATACATTAGAGTCTTTTGTAAGTTCTGCTTTATTTTCACCATTTTTATCATATCTTACAAGTGATTTTTTTGTTTTGGCATCAATTACTGTAAATAAATTATTTTCATCAATAATAAGTTCTGAAACATTTTCAATTCCTAAATCTATAATTTGTTTTGTATTTATATCAAAATATTTTAATTTGTTATTTCCAGTTTCTATATAATAAATTCTTTCATTGTCTAATACATATTTTAATACATCTTTTTCTACTAAAGGTTCTAATTCATTTGTTGATTTTACCAGTCTATATAATCCTCCCTCTTTTATTCCATATACATACTCATTATTTGCATATATACTTGTTAGCCCACTATTTGAATATACTGTTTTATTTCCAAAGCCATTTGAGTATATACTATTTAATGTATATACAGGGTCATATGTATAACCCTCTGTAACATAATAAACGTTATATACTTTTTGCTCTTTTATTGCATCAGTTTCAACATATTTAAAGTTATTTTCTCTACTATAAACATAAATTTGAGTTACTAAATATGCACTAAGTACGAATATACCAAATATTGTAATATATGTAAGTTTACTTCTTTTTTTAAATATTCTTGCCTGTTTTTTCTTTCTTTTTAAGTATTCCTTACGAGTTATTTTTTCATCATCATCATACTGTAATCTTTGCACATTATCAACTCCTTTTATTTTTCTTTTGTATATTTCCAAGTCTTAATTTTCTACCACTATTATATACTAGTTTTTTTTATTTGTAAATAAAGATTGATAATTTTTTATATTTTATTTTTTACTAATTTTCTACTAACTTTTTTCTCAATTATAACTATATTTTTATTGATTTAATTTACCTAAAATATAGTTAAAATCATCAAATGATGAAATACATATTGCTCCATCTCTTATAAGCTCATTTGAAAGTCTAGCTTTTTTTGTATATATACTCCAAGGTACTACATATATATCTTTTCCAAAGTCTAATGCCAAATTAACTAAATTACACAACTTTTTATCAAAGTCTGCTTGTACTATAATTACTAAATTAATTATAGCAGCACAAAGCATATATTCATAATTGATTTCTTTAGATTTATCTAATAAAATATATAGCTTATTACAAGTAAAATCTAAAGCATTTATATAATCCTCATTTAACAGGTCTACTGTTTTAAATACTATATCTTGATTTGTATTTTCAGTTGTAATAATGCTTATATTTTTACTTATTTCTAGCATACTTTTAAATTTCTTATACAGTCCTTTTGCAAGTATATCCATATATTCATTATAATAAAGATATACTTTTCTTTTACTTGTTTCTAAATACGAAATATCACCATAAACAAAAAATATTATTGGTGCATTTGGTAAATTTAACAATTCTTTTGGATAATACTCTGAAAAAATTGATATAATTTTTATATTTTGAGTTACAAGATTATTGTATATTTTTATACATTTTTCTTTTAGATTAAAATTTATTAATTTTTTAAAAGTTTCTTTTGATAAAATAACTTCTTCCTTATATAACATCTCGTAAAATAACTTCTCATTTTTTGAGATGTTATATAAGTTTTCAATTGAATTAAAAATTTTTGTTAGTTTTAATATTAATGATAATGGTAAATCGTCTATCATATATAACCATAAGCAAATTAAGTTTTTTATAGTAACTCCTCCTTATTTTATGAAATCTAATGTAATCTTTCCAATTTTACCATTTTTAAATTCATCTAAGAACATATTTGCACATCTTGCCATATCAACATCTCCATGTGAAATAAGTGTTCCTCTTTTTCTTCCTATTATTTCAAGTATGCTATAACTATCCTGTCTTAAATCATCATCTTCTAATTTATATTTATTTTTTAATAGTTCTTTATATTTAGTATTACTTTTTAACTTTTCTATTCCATGCATAGCAATTTCTTCTATATCAAATACTTCTTGTTTTATATTTCCTGTTAATGCTAAATTAATTCCTATTTCTTCATCTTCAAATTTTGGCCAAAGCAAACCAGGTGTATCTAACAAATCTATATTATTTCCTACTCTTATCCATTTATTTTGTTTTGTTACTCCCGGCTTATTTCCTACATTTGTAACATTTCTTTTTGCAATTTTATTTATTATAGTTGATTTACCAACGTTTGGAATTCCTACAATAAGCACCCTATATATAGGCTTTAAATCGATTTTTTTAGTTTTATTTTTTTCCTCATAAATTTTTTTACCTATTTCATTTATTTTTTCAATTATTTTATTTATATTTTCAGTAGTATTTGCGTTTGTTTTTACGCACTCGATACCTTTTAAGTTATAATATGATATCCATTTATTTGTTTCAGTATCATCTGCTAAATCTGCTTTGTTTAACACTACAATTCTTCCTTTATTTTCTGCAAATTCTAATATATTAGGATTAGAACTACTTTTAGGAATACGTGCATCTAGCACTTCTACAACTATATCAATTAATTTTAAGCTCTGTTTTATATCATTTTTAGCTCTAGCCATATGACCGTGGATACCAGTTAATTACGACTTTAGTTAATTTTTCTTCATTTGACATTTGAATCACTTCCCTTAAATTATTTTTTTATAATTAAATCTTTTTCTTTAAATTTATATCCTCTAATTTGTGCGACTGGGTTATCATCAACAATATGAGCTGTTACATATATTGAATTATCTACTGATTCACCAAAACATATATTACTTTTTTTGTATCCTTGTTCATTTCAGAAAAAACACATATTAGTTTTCCATTAACTTCTATTAAATCAGTAAATGCTCTATGATATTTTTCATTTTTACTTATTGTATATTTATCAATCATTTTTATTTTCCTCCAAATATTTATTATAAAATTCATCCATTGAAGAAACATATTTTTGATCTTGAATAATTCT
>CANRQA010000081.1 GCA_947632635.1 uncultured Clostridia bacterium
TTTTCATACACACCACTGCCTTTTTCTCTAGTAATGTATATTAATAAAATTTATTATACATTACTAAAAAATAGTAAAATAAATCGCCATCCAAATTTTTAATTTGGTGACGGCGATTATATGCATCAATACAAAAAAATCATCTTTTTTACTGACTTTTTCTTACTCTAATTTTTTATACTATCATTATATTATGGTGTTTAAATATAATCAATTCCCTTTTTATTCCCGTTTTTACAAAATTTTATTTTATAAAGCACACTGGGTATACCTCTATAATTTAATTGTGTATGCTATAATTCACCAGGTGTACTTCTGTAATTTAATTTTTATATTAATGTTCACCCAGCGTATGTCATTATTATTTTTTTTAAAATTTCAAGTTCACTCGGTGTAATTAATTATTTATTTTATCTAGTTAAAATTCATCTAGTGAACTATTCTTTAAAATAATGATTTTTTTAGTTCATTTAGTGAACTTTAGCACTCTACTAGGCATTTTTTAGTGATTCATTCGGTGAATTTTTACATCATTTTTGCATAACTTTTTTGTTTTCTGATTAATACTAGAAGGCTTGCCTTTCTATGTGTATTGGCGATGTGTGAACACTCGCTTTCCTGCCTTTAGTAAATTTAATCTAACCAATCTAGTGGTACTAATTTTTCTCCATCTCTCCAACGTTCTATTAATTTCACATTATCAATACCTTCCCATACTTCTTTTTCAGCATGTTCTGTTACTATTATCTGAACATTGCAATTTGAATGCTTCAAAAAATTTGACATTGCTAAAAAAATCTTTTTTACAGCTTCTTTATCTTCATCATTTTTTATTTCATATTCATTTTTATCTCCTGCTAATTTTTGTGGGAAATAAACTTGACTTGGTTGATCTATAATTAAAAAATTAGGTACTTTTACTCCATTTTTTTCTGATAATATTCTTGGAAAGCTAATAAGACAGATATATGATAAGCAAGCCAATTAGATGCACTTCCTATTTCCCATAAATAATCATCTCTTCCATTTTGATTCTTAACTTTTATAGTTAAATCTTTTATCAAAAATTGAATTTTATCATTTGGTCTTTCTGTATCAAACATAGGTATTAATTTTTCAGCTATTTCCTCTATTTTTTCTAATGCATTTTTAATTTTTATATTAATTTCATTTTGATTTACGTTTTTTCTTAGTATATTAATTTCTTCTTCCAGTTTTTTTATTTCTTCTTGAAGTTGACTATCTTTTCCTATCCTTTTATATGTTTGCACTGCATTTTCCATTTTTCCTAAAAACCTTGACATAGATATTAAGGTATATTTAGTATCATTTACTTCGTTTATATAATCAAATTTCTCTCCTATTCTTTTTCTTAATTCTTCTAACTCGTTACTTACTTTTTGTCTCTCTTTATCAACTTGTTGTAATTCTCTTTCAAATACTATTGGAATTGAATCTATTTTCTTCTTTTTGGAATCTATTTTACTTATATTTTTTGATAAATCTTTTAATTTTTGAATCGTAGTTGCATAATTATTGCCACAAATTGGACATTTTTTTTCATAATCTATTTTTTTATTTAACCATTCAGATATCTCTAGTCTTTCTCTTTGTGTTTCAAGAGAACTTTCATATTCTTTTGAAGTATTTAGTAAATCTTGCATTTCTAAATATCGATGTTGTATTTCAAATAATTCCTTAGATTTTTTCTCTTCTTCTTTTCTTAATTTTACCAATTCATCAGAAATTTCCTTTACATTATTTGAAATTATTTTCGAACTATCTACATCTTTTTTTGATATTTCTTCTAGTTTTTTTATCATATTGTCAAAATTATCTGTATCATTATAATTGCTTTCTATTAATCCATATTCATAAGCTATAGATATCCATTTTCCCACTTCGGATTTCCATGAATCTGTATTATCTTTTATAATTTGATAATCTAATTTTAATTTTTCTAAATCCTTTTCTTTCTAATATTTGCTTTTGTGCTAATATTTCTGGTGTTATAGCTCCCAATACATATGGAAAAATATTTATTAATTTTTTCCTATGTTCCATTGTATCTGCTTTATAAAATAATACATCTGCATTAGCTATAATATTTTGAGGCTGAAATAAAAATGCCATACAATCTCTATATGATGGTCTAGCTGAAAAACCACTCTTTTCTTCTTCCTCTAATTCTAAAAATGTCATAGAAAAAATTTCATTCAACACATCTTTTACTGAACTTAAAGTAGTATTTTTTATTATTCTGTCAGGTATTACAATTTTCTTCTCTCTTTGTATGTACATATCTACTGTCGTTCTCGCATTTCCTGGCTCTTTTCTACATAATAACAGTTCTTCTCCTTCCATTTTTATTAAGACTCCAAACCACTCGCAGGCATCTCTAATAGTATCTACTGGTATTGTACATTTATCTGAACCTAAGCAATAATCTATTATTGGAATAATAGCTGATTTTCCTGTTCTTGATGCTCCTGTAATAATATTTACACTATTAGGATAAAATTCTATTTCTCTATATACTTTATCTGATTTTTTAGGCCATAAAATAATTTTATCAATTTCAAACTTCATTTTTAAAACCTCACTTTCAGTATTTTTTCTATTTCTAACATGTTTAACTCTGATAGCCATACTCCCAGTTTCTCTGCACTATTTAACATCTTTTCAATACTCTTACTCACTTTTGGTATCTTTATTTGTTCTACTTCTATATTTAGCATTTCATCAAGTATAAATAAATCTGTAATCATACCTATGCGAATAGACTCTAATGTTAGTTCTTTCATATTTTCTATATTATTATTTATTTGGTACACTATATCAACTTTTTTATCTTTCATCATTTTTTCAATTACTTTTGTAAACCCCGATGACTTTCTTGTAGAATCTATATAGTTCCTTAATTCTTGATTAAAGATTATAGGTAAAACTATAAACAATAATTCAAATTTATCGTTGTCTAATTTAGATCCATAACCAAATAAAAACTTCCATATAATAATTGAGCCAATCGCAGGATTCTGTATTAAATCTATTTCGTTATTCATTTTTATTCTCTTCTTTCTTTTCTTCTAATAATAATTTTTTATATTTAAAATGCCAGCCTATCACTAATTCGTTTGCCAAATGATTATATTCTCCTTTAGCAAAATGACTAGGCAAATCTTTGCCCTGCATTTTAGTAAGACTACTATTAATCAAACAACTATAATATAATTTTTTACCTGAAATTTCATAATTATCTGTCGGATTTTCTAATTCTATTAAATTTTTTGAATTATTCCATATTTCTATCAAACTATTCTCATATTCATTAAAACTTATACTAGTGACTAACCCTCTATCTGCCCACTCTGTTTTATCAATACTAGTTCTTAAAAAAGCTTTAACTGCTGATATCTTTTCTTCATACTTGATATTTATTAAATTTAGTTGTTTTATATATACATCTTCTTTTTTTATTTCTTCTTCAGCTTTACTATCTTCAACTTCAACGGATATAGTTTGAAGTACATTATCTTGTCTATACATTATTAATTGAGATTTTATTTCATTTTCAAAATCAGCATACTTTATAAAAGCTGGTTTTCCAAGCTTAGTTTGCTTATTAACTTTTTCATTAACCCATCCTAGCATATATACATATATTTCATCTACATATGTGTCTGTAAGTATTTTATTTTTTAAATTTTTCAACATATTCATTTCATTTTCATTATCTACTTCCATATCCGCTTTGAAATTTAAAATTATACCAATTACAATCGCTCTATTCTTATTATCAAATAATGTATCTATATATTTTTCATACGATTTTGGTATTAATTTTCCATTACCTTTAATTGCATTTATTGCTCTTTCTAGTGCTTGATTTGCTTCATTAATATCATTAGCATCATTAAAACTCTTACAAATTGGTCCAATCTCTTTATTATCATTTGTATGAATTACTAATTTAAATTTTGTTTTTTCTAATTCAATATTATCTTCTTTTACATATATAAACCAATTATAAAAAGTTTTCCAAAAATCTACAGATCTATCAGAAGTCGGATTATTTTTAGAAATAGAACTTTTTACCTGTATCAATTCACTTTTTTCATTATTTTGTATTGCTACATCATCTAATGCTTCTAGACTTATGATATCATTTGGCTGAGCTTTAATTAATTCATTTAACATATGTCTGATTTGTAACGAAAATGAATATACTTTGTCTGGCACATGAGTTTGTTCTGAATATGTCTTTTCTTTCTCCATAATATTATTCTCCTAATAAAAAGATGAAAATAGTATTTTCCTATCTTCATCTTTAGTTTTCTAACATATATTAACACTTTTTTCCTTTTTTTGCAAATTTTTCCATTCTATATTAGTTTTTTTATTTCTTCTAATATCTTAACTGTATCTTCATAACTGATATCTTCCACATAAGTAAACTTGCTCTGATAATTCTTCCAATGTTCCCTTAAAACATTGCTATCTTTTATAACTTTCATTATTTCATCAATATTATTTAATTTATCTATTGACCCTCTATACTCGAACTTTTTTAATATAGCTTGTCCTAATAC
>CANRQA010000082.1 GCA_947632635.1 uncultured Clostridia bacterium
AGGGCTAATCATATATTTACTCTTTATATATTATATATTATAACTTTACATAAGTTGGAATCGTGCTATCGTTCCAGTTCTATTGTTATGTTTTCTTTTTATATATACTTTTTTCAAGCTAAGTATAACTTTCCTGTTGTACAAAAAAATGAACGATATTTTTTTATCGTCCATTTTTATTTTTTTAATTTTAATTACCTTAGTTCAAACAAAAATTATTTTTTGTTTACAAGTTCTTTTAAAGCTTTTCCTGCTTTGAAAACTGGTGCTTTAGAAGCTGGTATTTTGATTTCAGCTTTAGTTTGTGGATTTCTTCCTTTTCTAGCAGCTCTTTGTCTTACTTCGAAAGTTCCAAATCCTACTAATTGAACTTTTTCACCTTTTTTAAGTGCTCCTTCAACGCTAGTTATGAATGCACTTAATGCTGTTTCAGCAGCTTTTTTTGTTAATTTGCTCTCTTCAGCAATTTTAGCTATTAATTCAGCTTTGTTCATTATAAATCCCTCCTAATGTAACCTCTGAACTTGTGATTACACTATGAATATACTACAAATCATTTTGATTGTCAACATTTTTTTACATTTTTTATTATATTTTTTTCAATTTTTTCGCTATTTTACATATTTTGTTTCCATAAGGTAGCTGTAATACCTCATTTTCATCAAGTGCACCTAATCTAAATACGGCTATTACATATACTATAATTGCTATTATTATCGCTGAAATTGTATATATAGTATTTGGCAAACCTATATATACATTTAATTTACTCATTAAAAACAATGCAAAAGTCATAATTAATGTACATATTAGTGGCTTTACAAATAATTTATATATATTTGGTTTTTCTTTTAAATACCTAAATAATATTATAAATGAAAGTGTACATGCTATTGCATTATATATTACTGTTGTAATAGCTGGTATTATTTCTCCATATTTTGGAACTAATACAACATTAAGTATATATTTTACTACCGCACCTATAACAAGACAGGTTCCTGGTACAAAAAGTTTTCCTAAGCCTTGCAAAGAGCCATATAGCGTTTGTGCAATAACTGCAAAAACTATCATAAAACATTGAATTTGTAATAAAAGTGCTCCCTCTGGTGCGTTTGGAAATATTAACGCAAATATATTTCCAGCAAGCATAAATAACCCAGCTGTACAAGGAAGTGCAATAAGAGATGATACTTTTAAAGAAAAGTTAATTTTTTTAACTGCTTCATCTTTTTGCCCTTTTGCCATTGCCGATGAAATGAATGGAACTAATGCTACTGAAAATGCTACATTAATTGATAAAGGCACAGCATTTAAAATATCAACTTTACCAAGTAATATACCAAATTTTTCGTTTGCCATTTGTAAATCATAGCCAAATTCTTGAAGTCCTGACATTACTGTTACTACGTCTATAACTCCTGATAAAGCTACTACTACACTACCAAAAGATATAGGTATAACATATGATATTAGTTTTTTTATTATTTTTTTTGTAGGTGTTTCTGCAAATTTTTCAGAATTTTTTATTTCTTCCCATATTTCTTTTTTGTTTTTGTTATAATATGTTAACATATAGAAAAATGCAGTTGACGCTGCAACTGTTGTTGCAAGTGTTGAGCCAGCAGCCATAATTTCAGGTGTTGAGCCAAGTAACATTACAACAAATATTATAGAAAACACACTATTTACAATTTGTTCAATTACTTGTGCTTTGCTATATTCCATCATATTTTGCATTCCCACGAAGTAGCCTCTAAGTACCGCTGACATTGCTACAAATATAATTGCTGGTGCAAGTGCCATAAGCGTATATTGGACTCCTGGATTTACAAGTATTTTAGTTGCTATAAAGTCTGCGCCAAAAAATAATGTTACTGCAAATCCAATTGCAATAATAGTAAATAATGCCATAGCAGTTCTAAATATTTTATGTGCTCCTCGTTTATCACCAAGTGCCATTTTTTCAGATACAAGTTTTGATATAGTGTTTGGTATTCCCATTGTTGCTATTGCAAGTATTAATGTATAAACTTGATAACCAGAACCATAATAACTATTTCCCTCATCTGCAAATTGTGGGAAATTAGTTAATACTATTCTATATATAAATCCAAATACTTTTATTAGTATTTGAGATACCATTATTACTAAAACACCATTCATAAAACTCTGTTTTTTTATTGCCACCTTATCACATCCTCTTTACAATTTACTCTTAATATTCTTTAATTATACCATGTATAAGTTTTGTTGTAAATAAATAGTTTTAAATTTTTATCTAAGTAAAGTGTCAACAGATTCAAAAAATAATTTATTGTTATAATGGTATTAACAATTAAATTTTAATTTACATGTAAAACGATTCTTACACCATCGAAATCTATAATGCTTAAAATAACTAAAATGATCCATTGATATTATTATTGCAGATTTTACAATTTTCAAGTACAACCTCATTCTAATAGTATTTATTTTTTAATGCTTTCTATCTTCAATAAAGATTTATATAATACATATCTCATATTTTTGACCCTTACTATTTCAATACCATTTGATATCATCACCGTTACTACTATTGTCTATTCTAATATTATTAAACTTATTTTTTTCGATTTTTCTATATAATATTTCTAAATATTTTTATATACTCATTTTTTCTCCTTTTATTACATTTGAATTTTCCGACTTTTCTTTTATCATTTCATCTACCAATTCTGACGTCTCAGATGTATAATTTACTTTTATCTGTGCATCTTCTTGCATAGCAGCACCTGAAAACATTCCTACATAATCAGTTATTTCTTTGTTCATTATTGTTATATTTGTATTTAACTTCGAACAACTTAAAAACATATGGTGCATATTTTTTACTGTACTTGTATCAAAATGACTTAAATCTAAATTTGTTAAACTTATACATCTCGCAAACATCATCTTCATGGATGTTACATTACTCGTATCAAAATTATTTAAATTTAAACTAGCTAAATTTCTACATTCCCTAAACGTTTCGCTCATATTTATCACATTACTTGTATCAAAATAACTTAAATCTAAACTTGTTAAAGACTCACATCCTGAAAACATACTACTAATATTTGTTGCCTGACTTGTATCAAAATGACTTAAATCTAAACTTGTTAAAGACTCACATCCTGAAAATATCGAAGACATATTTTTTGAGATTATTATACTAAAACTACTAATATCTAAATTTATCAGACTACTACATCCAAAAAACATACTTCTTATTCTTGTTACATGACTCGTATCGAAAGTTCTTAAATCTAAACTTGTTAGCTTACTGCATCCACTAAACATCTCTTCCATATTTATTACTTTTGCTGTATCAAAATTGCTTAGCTCCAAACTTGTCAAATTACTGCAACCTTCAAACATACTTTCCATAGTTGTTACATTGCTTGTATTAAAATGACTTACGTCTAAACTTGTTAAACTTTTACATCCTGCAAACATATATTCCATTGGTTTTACTCTATTTGTAATAAAATAACTTACATCTAAGTCTGTTAAAGACTCACATCCATCAAACATACTGCCCATAGCTGTTACTTTACTTGTATCAAATTTGCTTACATCTAAACTTGTTAAACTTCTATATCCAGTAAACACTCTTTCCATAGATGTTACATTGCTTGTATCAAAATGACTTACGTCTAAACTTGTTAAACTTTTACATCCATCAAACATACTGGACATATATACTACATTACTTGTATCTAATTTCTTTATATCTACCTCTTTTACTGCTGTAAAATGATATAGCATATATGATGAATTTCTATTTGCTACTACTTTTCTGTTTCCACCTATAGTTAATTCATATCCATCTTCTCCATCATTTACTATCCATGCCATTACTCCACCATTATTTCCCTCAGATACATCCCATGAATCTATTACTCCATCTGGTACTTTATTGTTTGTTATAAATTTTATCTTTGTTATTTTTGTTCTATATTCTTCAGCATGAAAATCATCTTGTGCATTATATGTCCATGCTCTTAATACCGCATCATTTGGATTTCCTATTATATATCCCATACTTTCGGCTACTTCTTGTTTTTTCTTATCTTTTCCCAAATATGCTAACCCCTCTTCAAATACTTCTACTTCTCCTTTATATTTTTCATTTACTACATCTTCATAATCTTCTACTGTTATTTTGCTTGTATCTCCTCCGTATTTTAGTAACAATTCTCCTGTTTTTAGACCATACGCCTCTTTCATTACTTGTAAATCATTTCGAAG
>CANRQA010000083.1 GCA_947632635.1 uncultured Clostridia bacterium
CACAAAAACAAGGCGGTATAGCAGCATTTATTGATGCTGAACATGCTTTAGACCCAGTATATGCTAGAAATTTAGGAGTAGATGTAGATAATCTTATAGTTGCACAGCCTGATACAGGTGAACAAGCATTAGAAATTGCTGAACAACTTGTTAGAAGTGGAGCAATAGATATGGTAGTAGTTGACTCAGTTGCAGCACTTGTACCAAAAGCTGAAATTGATGGCGAAATGGGAGATAATCATATAGGACTTCAAGCACGCCTTATGTCGCAAGCATTAAGAAAATTAACAGGAGTTCTTAATAAATCAAAGACAGTTGCAATATTTATAAATCAATTACGTGAAAAAGTAGGAATAATGTTTGGAAATCCTGAAACAACTCCAGGTGGTAGAGCACTTAAATTCTATGCATCAGTAAGATTAGATGTTAGAAAACAAGAAGCTATAAAAATAAATGGTGAAGTAATGGGTTCAAGAACAAAAGTAAAAGTTGTAAAGAATAAAGTTGCACCACCATTTAGAGAAGCTATATTTGATATAGTTTATGGAAAAGGAATATCAAATGAGGGTTGTGTATTAGATATTGCAGTAGATATGGATATAATTGAAAAAAGTGGAGCATGGTTTGCATATAATGGTGAGAAAATTGGACAAGGTAGAGAAAATGCAAAAGTGTTCTTAAAAGAACATCCTGAAATAATGAAAGAAGTAGAAACTAAAGTAAGAGAAAACTTTAATACTGCATTTGAAAAGAGTATGGGAGAAATTCCAGAGGCAGATAGTGAAGAAGAAACACAAGAAATGATAGATGATATGTAGTATTAAACTATAGACAGGAGTGTATTTTATGAGTTTTGAAGCTGCAAAAGAAAGAGCAATAAAATATATAGTTGTAGCTAAAAAAACAAAACAAGAAGTAAGAAATAAATTATTAAAAAGTGGATTTGATGATGAAACTATTGAAGAGGTTATTTCTTACCTTGAAAAGTTAAATTATCTGGATGATAATGAATATGTAGACGCATATATTAGACAATGTATGCGTCTACAAAGCTATTCTATATATGAAATAAAGCAAAAACTATTGCAAAAAGGTATAAAAAAAGATATAATTGAAAATAAGTTAGAATTACTTTATGAAAGTGATTATGAAAAAGATATTGTAGAAAAGTTATTAAATAATAAATTAAAAAATATGGAAGATTTAAAAAAGAAACAATATCTTTATAGACGAGGCTTTAAATATAACACTGAAAGTGATTATGAATAGTAAAAAAGAGAGGTTAATATGATAGAAGTACCAACACCACATAATGAAGCAAAAAAAGGTGATATTGCAAAATATGTTATAATGCCAGGAGACCCATTAAGAGCAAAACATATAGCTGAAAAATATTTAACAGATGTAGTTTGCTATAACAAAGTTAGAAATATGTTTGGATTTACAGGGTATTATAAAGGGGTAAAAGTATCTGTTCAAGCAAGTGGTATGGGAATACCGTCAATGGGCATATACTCAAAAGAATTATTTGAGGGCTACGATGTAGATGTTATAATTAGAGTTGGCACAGCAGGTGGACTTAATGATAAGCTAAAATTAAAAGATATAGTTATAGCAGAAAGTGTTAAATCAAATTCTAATTATTTAAATGCTATAGGTATGAAAGAAAATTTAGAGTTAAAAGCTGATAAAAAATTATTGCAAGAATTTAAAGAATATATAAAAAATAAAAACAAAAAAGCAGTTTTTGGTAAGATATTTACAAATATATTATTTTATAGTAGTTTGCAAGATTTAGAAGAAATAAAAAATCAAGGCTTTTTAGCAGTAGAAATGGAAACACTTGCGCTATATGCTAATGCAAAACTTGCAAATAAAAAAGCATTAAGTATATTAACAGTGTCAGATAAACCTATTACAAAGGACGCATTAACTTCTTTTCAAAGGCAAGAAACAGTTGATGAAATGGTAGAGATTGCATTAGATGTAATTTTAAAAAATGAGGTAAATAAAAATGTCTGAAATTATTATAAAAAACAAGCCTGAATATAAGTTTGTATTAGAAAATTTTGAGGGCCCACTTGATTTATTACTTCATCTTATTACAAAAAATAAGATGAATATATTTGATATTTCATTAAATGAATTAACAGATGAGTATATAAAATATTTAGATAAAGTAAGTGAACAAAATATAGAAATAGCAAGCGAGTTTATCGTAATGGCATCTACTTTACTTGATATAAAAGCAAGGAAACTACTTCCAGAACTTGAAGAAAATGATAATGATGAAGAAGATGAAGTTTCAGAACAAGATATAATAAATAGAATTATTGAGTATAAGAAATATAAAGAAGTATCTAATCAAATTTTAGATATGTATAATGAAAATTTTGGAAGTTTCATAAAACCAGTAGAAAAAATAAGATTTGAAAGAGAAGCTGTATATACAGGACAAGCTATAAAAACACAAGAATTATATGAAATATATTCAAATATGATTATACGAAATCAAAATAAAATAAATAAAAATGCAAGGGCTATAGAAAAAATTGCATTGTATGAAAAGGTTACAGTAAGGGATAAAGTAAATCAAATAGTAAATTATTTAAAAAATAATGAACAAATGGTATTTAACGATATATATAATGTAAATATATGTGATAACATAGAAGTAGTAACAGCATTTTTAGGTGTACTTGAACTTAGTAAGTTAAAGCAAGTTGATGTAGAGCAAAATTATTTATTTTCTGATATTAATGTTAAACAAAAGCAAGATGCTAAATTTAAAATAGATTTATCTGGAATTACAGAGTAAAATATAGTAAGTAAAAAATCCTTTAAAAAGTATATATTTTAAGGGATTTTTGTTATATTTGTAACAGTTAATAGAAAATATAAATATTATATATGGAGGAGGTGGAAGAGTGTGGATAGCACAATAATTATAGCTTGCATCTCTTTTTTAGGTGTGTGTTTAGGTACAGTTAGCGGTATAATTACGAGTAGTAAACTTATAAATTACAGAATTGAACAGATAGAGAAAAAAATAGAAAAGTACCATAAATTAGAAGAGAGGACATATAGAAATGAAGATCGTATTAGTAGACTTGAAGCTAGAATAAGTGGATTTAAGCAGGTGGATTAGATGGAACATTGTGGTAAAAAGTTATTATCAAATATTGCTGATTTATTTAAAGTAAAAACAATTTTAAGTTTGTCTGTTGTCTTTACAACATGTATATTAACTTTTAAAGGACTAATAAGTACAGAATCATTTATGGCAATTGCAGGTTCTGTTGTAACGTATTATTTTACTAAAAATAAATCTGATGATAATAGTGGTGTAACACCAAAACAATAATAAATTTAGTAATATATTTAGTATTATTTTTATTTGTTATAAGTTAGGAGGCATTTTTTAATGCAAGAAGTTGATAAAGAATTTCAAGGAGATGTTTATGGTATAGATGAGGGAGCTGAGGATAAATGAATTTAAGAGAATTTCAAGATTGGGCACTTGCTCAAGGGAGTGTAGCAAATCCAGCACCTAATTACAAGTATAAAGGACAGTGTGTAAGTTTAATTCAACAGTTATTGTATCAAGTATTAAATATACCATTTAAAGCTAGAGGAAATGCAAAAGACTGGGCTACAAATGCAGATGTTTTATCACATTTTAATAAGCTACCAGTAGGTACAAGCCTTAAAGCAGGAGATATATTGGTTTATGGAAGTAACTACGGTGGAGGATATGGTCATATAGGTTTTATTGATACTAATGGTAAGTTCTTTGACCAAAATGGTGTAAAAAGTTTAGCTGTAGGTTATAGGGATAATCCATTTAGTGGATATGTTTGTGTTTTAAGAAGTAAAAAAGAAATAGATTTAGGAATGAGAAGCGAAACTTTTACAGTAAGAGTTGATAAAAATGAGGCAAATGTAAGAAGAGAGCCTAACACAACAAGTAAAACAGTTCCACAACCAGGAGGAGCGAGCTTTCTTGTTAGAGGGGATACCTTTGTTGCAGTTGGAACTGTTGTAGGTGAAAATGTAGGTGGAAATAATATTTGGTATAAAAGTGCAAAAGGAAATTATGTATGGAGTGGAGGGCTTACAAGAGTATAAAAAA
>CANRQA010000084.1 GCA_947632635.1 uncultured Clostridia bacterium
TAAATTATTGAATGCTGAATCTATACTATCTGCTATACTCATAAATATAAAACTTATAAGAATTGATATAAATTCTTGCATTTTTTTATCACCTTTTGTTTATAATTTAACAAAATTATAACATAAACGACAAAAAATTACTACACTATGATTAAATTCAAAATTTATTTTAGTTTTCTCCTAATATATTTTATTTTTATCTTTCTATATCTCTTCTACTATAATCAAAGTCTCCATATTTTGTCCTTGCAAATAACTGATTCATTTGCCCATAAATTGTTCCAGGACATCTATCTAAGACTTTTTCGATATATTGTTTTACCTGTTTTGAATACATACCATTTGTTCTTACCAATACATCATTTCCAATATTAATACTTTCTCCTTTTTTGAAACGCTTATTTCCAATTAGTATTCCATCATTTAAATATTCAATTGTATCACTACTATTTTTAAGCATTACACCACAGCCATGTGGTGTTAGAGTAATCTGTTTATCTTTTAATTTTATAGTGTTTTTAGAAGATAAATCAGGATGGACTAAATAAATGTCATTTCCAGGTGCAGTTAATAAAGTAAAGTTATCTTGTTCCCACTGACAACCTATACATATAGCATTTTTAGTAGGCATTCCGTAATGACTTAAATTAATAACTTCTTCTCCTGCCAATTCGCCTAAAACAGCATTACAAAAATATCTATTTCTATCTTTATTTATTCTTTGTAATATATTAGCTAATTCTGAAAATTTATCAGCTTTTTTTCCATAGATATATCTTAAATATCTATTTTCTTTCTCATCATATATTGTTTGAATATCATCATAATACCAATTACCTTCTACAGGGTATAAGCCGTATTTTAAATTATCTTTTTTTACTTCTATTGCAGAAGCATGAACTATCATATATTGACCTTCTGGAAATTCAAAATTTTCTCCATTTTGTTCTGCCAAAATTGCAAAATGATTTCCAACATTATAATTCCAATAAAATTTATCTACTCTTTCTAAATCAATTGAATCTAATATTTGTGATGGAAGATGTGTAGTTACATATTTTAAATATGTTTCTCTATTTGCCATAACCTTATCTAATCTATTTTTAAATTCTTGAACAGATATTTCATGTTTTAATCTATACACTGTAGTACCACAAACATTTACTGTTGCATCTACAGGAATAAATGGAATATCAGAATCCCATGAATAGCAAGCACCTGTATAAAATCCTCCTAACATTCTTGTACCATTTTGTGCTATTCCTAAATCAGGCATTGTATATATCATACTTTCTTTTTGAGTTCCAGATAATTGTGTTCCTACTTTACTTAATAATTTTGATGTAATTTCTAAGTGTTTTAATATTTCTTTTTGAGTATTATCATTTAATGAAAAATTTGTTACCATACTAAAATCTCCTTTTATAATAAATTGACTTCCTTCAATTTAATTATAAAAGGGAATTGGTGTTATGTAAAATACATATTTGTTTGCAAAGTATAACTTTAAGTTATACTTTGCAATTACTTTTTAATATTTCAATAAAATCCTTTAATTCTTTAAAATTATTATTAACATTATAATACAAACCAAATTCTGCATTTGAAAGTGAAAACCCAACATCTAAAACGCATAATTCATTATTTTCTAGTTTCTCTTCTACATATTCTTTTGTTATAACAGTTATTATATCTTTAACCTTTAATAGTTCAAGAATTGCAGTATAATTTACATTATCAATATTGATCACATCATTTTTGCTATATTCAAGCTCTTTTATCAAATTTTGATACGCACTAGAAAACTTTTTTAATGTATAAATTGTTGTATTTCTTAAATCTTTTTTAGAAAATTTTTTATTTAGGTATTTTGAATTAGCATTTACAATAAATACATCATGTAACTCTCCAATTTTTATAAATTTAATTTCTTTTGGATTATATAATTCACCACTATATTTTTTAGAGAATGCAAGGTCTATTTTTTGTTTTTCTAACATTGAAAACATATTTTCCGCTGTTAATTGATGTATATTAATAATATTATTCTGATGGCTTTCATAAAATTTAGAAATTGCACTATTGTAAATTTTGCTAGGCATATTTACATGTACACCTAAATTTATTTCTTTATGAATATTAAATATATCTTCTAATTTTGAAAGAACATCAATAGAGTCCTTTATTTGTAAATACAGCTTTTTACCATTCTCATTTAATATCATTCCATATTTACTTCTTTTAAACAATTTTACTTTTAATTCATTTTCTAGATTTTTGATATGTTTTGTTACTGCAGGTTGCGAAATATGTAAAATTTCACTTGCTTTTGTTAAGTTTTCTTCATCTGCTACAATTTTAAATATTCTATATAGTTCTAAATCTACCATGTATTTCTCCTTCTAATATTATTACAATATCTTCCAATAACCTTTTCTGTCTGATCCAACTCTTTCAATTTTTCTTTTTTTTTTTTTAGATTAGCTAGTAATGTTGAAATAGTTTTTCTTGATACATTAAATTTTAACACAACAATATCTTTTTTTAAATATTATTAGCCAAATTTACCGTAAATTTTTTAATTGTAGAAATTGGACTGCAGGTTACAAACTCTCTTGTTCTCTTTCTAAAAGTATTATATATAAATTCTTATTAAATTCCAATGGAAGCATATGAAAATTTTATTATTTGTAGTATAATAAAATCGTAATTATATATATCGGAGGAATTAATGTTAAAAATAGGAACTAAAATACCTGGTGTACAATATAAAAAAAGAGTTTGCGCATATGCTATAATTGAAAGAGATGAAGATAAAAAAATTGCTATTACAACTGATAAATGTGATATTTATTTCTTTTTAGGCGGTGGACTTGAAAAAAATGAGTCAATAGAAGAAACTCTTAAACGAGAAATAATTGAAGAAACAGGATATTCTTTAAAAAATGTGAAATTATTTGATAGAATTAATGCTTGGTGCTTTAGCGATAAATATGGTTATCTAGATGTGGAGGCAACAATATATACTGCAAAATTTGATAAAAAAATTATAGAACCTATAGAAAAGGATCATAAAGTGCTTTGGGTTTCGCCACTAGAGTATAAGGATAAACTATATCACGAGTACCAAAGATATATATTAAATAAATATATATTAAAAAAGGAGAAGTATAATGAAAGATAATATTATATATTCACAAACAACAAGAACTGTAGGAGAAAAAAATAATGTTAATAATTTTAAATTAGGAATAAAAAGATTAGAAGATTCTAAATTTAATTATGCTAACTTGAATTTTTTTGAAATACAAGAATTACTTGATAAAGATTGTTATGAAGAAATATTTAGAGATTTAATTAAGTTTTTAAAAGATTCACCTTTAACATTTAATATAGCACATGCACCAATTCATTATCCATTTTTCTTTAATACTTATTATAAAAGAGATGATATAGATAAGTTGAAAAACCGAATACTAAAATCTCTTGATATATCGAAAGAAATTGGAGTTAAAGGGATAGTCATTCATATAGGTACATATTTAGATGAAGACTATAATTATGATATGAAAAAATCTATAGAACATAACATAAAATATTTAGAACCATTTGTAGAAAAAGCCATTAAAAATAATATTATAATAGCAATTGAAAATGGAACTCAAATGGAAAAAGATGATCCTCTATTTAAAAATACAGCTCCTTATATAGATGAACTTATAAATATAGTTGATTACTATAATAGTAAGTATAAAAAAGAAGTATTGGGAATTTGTTTTGAATTTGGACATGCTAATGTTGGAAAATTAGATATGTATAATGAGATTTTAAAAATTGGTAGTAAACTAAAAATTACTCATATCCATGATAACTATGGAACAGATTCTCATAATCAACCATTTGATGGAACAGTTAATTGGGATTCTGTTAGAAAGGCATTAACAGACATTAATTTTAATGGCGAACTAACATCAGAAGTAAGATATAAAAAGGAAGAACTATCTGATTCATCTAATATTAATAAAACTTATGATTTAATAAAAAAAATACATTTAGGTTAATAATAT
>CANRQA010000085.1 GCA_947632635.1 uncultured Clostridia bacterium
GTCAACCATGTCACATTTATTCATAAATACAACAATGTATTTAACACCAACTTGGTTAGCAAGTAAGATGTGTTCTCTTGTTTGTGGCATTGGACCATCTGCAGCTGAAACAACAAGGATAGCACCATCCATTTGAGCAGCACCAGTAATCATGTTTTTAACATAGTCAGCGTGTCCTGGGCAGTCAACGTGTGCATAGTGTCTCTTATCAGTTTCATATTCAACGTGAGCAGTAGAGATTGTAATACCTCTAGCTCTTTCTTCTGGGGCAGCATCGATATTTGCATAATCTTTAAATTCTGCTTTACCCTTTAAGCTACAAACTTTAGTAATTGCAGCTGTTAAAGTAGTTTTACCATGGTCAACGTGACCAATAGTACCAATATTTGCGTGTGGTTTGTTTCTTTCAAACTTAGCTTTTGCCATTTAAAATTCCTCCCTTATTATTTAATGCATTTAAGCATTCTTTTAGAATATTTTACTACATTTTTATATATTTTGCAATACATAAGTGTAGTTTTTTACTTTTTTATTCTTCTTTTTTAGCTCTTTGTGAAACTATTGTTTCAAGAACTGATTTTGGAACTTCTTCATAATGTGAAGGTTCCATTGCATAAACTCCTCTTCCTTGTGTCTTAGACCTTAAATCTGTTGCATATCCAAACATTTCTGAAAGTGGAATAAATGCGTGTATAGTAGTTGTACCTTGTATAGTATCCATACCTTCCATTCTACCACGTCTTGAGTTTACATCACCAATTACATCACCCATATATTCTTCCGGAACTGTAATATCTACTTTCATTATTGGTTCAAGTAATACTGCTCCACCTTGTCTACAAGCCTCTTTAAATGCCATAGACCCTGCTACATGGAATGCCATTTCAGATGAGTCAACATCATGGTAAGAACCATCAACAAGTGCAACTTTAACATCAACAACTGGATATCCAGCAAGTATACCAGCTTTCATAGCATCTTGAACACCTTCATCAGTTGGTTTTACATATTCTTTAGGAACTACACCACCAACGATTCTAGATTCAAATTCATAACCTTTTCCAGCTTCATTAGGTTCAACTTCAAGCCATACATGACCGTATTGACCTCTACCACCAGATTGTCTAATGAATTTACCTTCAACTCTAACTGGTTTTCTAATTGTTTCTTTATAAGCAACCTGTGGTTTACCTACATTTGCTTCAACTTTAAATTCTCTTTTCATTCTATCAACAATGATATCTAGGTGTAATTCACCCATACCAGCGATGATAGTTTGACCTGTTTCTTGATTTGTATATGTTTTAAATGATGGGTCTTCTTCAGCTAATTTTTGTAAAGCTATTGCCATTTTTTCTTGGTCAGCTTTAGTTTTTGGTTCTATTGATATATCTATAACTGGTTCTGGGAATTCAATAGACTCAAGTATTATTGGTGCATTTTCATCACAGATTGTATCTCCAGTTACAACATCTTTTAAACCAACTGCACAAGCAATATCACCAGAATATACTTTATCAATATCTTGTCTGTTATTTGCGTGCATTTGAATTAATCTTCCGATTCTTTCTTTCTTACCTTTATTTGCATTTAAAACATATGAGCCACTTTCAAGTGTTCCTGAGTAAACTCTAAAGAATGTTAGTTTACCTACATATGGATCTGTCATTATTTTGAAAGCTAATGCTGCAAATGGTTGATCATCAGCAGATATTCTTTCTTCTTCAGTTCCATCTTCAAGTACACCTTTAATATGTGGTATATCAGTTGGTGCAGGCATATAATCTACTATATTATCAAGTAATTCTTGTACACCTTTATTTTTATATGAACTTCCACAAGTTACAGGAACCATAGTACCTGCTATTGTAGATTTTCTTATACCTCTTTTTAATTCTTCAACTGTTAATTCTTCACCACCAAGGTATTTTTCCATTAATTCGTCATCTTGTTCTGCGACATGTTCCATTAATTCTGTTCTATATTTTTCTACTATTTCTTTCATATCTTCAGGAATAGCTTCATGTCTAACATCTTTTCCAAGATCATCATAATGAACTAATGCTTCCATTTTTAATAAATCAACAATACCTTTAAAGTTATCTTCTTTACCTATTGGAAGTGCGATTGGAACTGCATTTGCTTGTAATCTTTCTCTTAATTGTTTTACACAATTAAAGAAATCAGCTCCTGTAATATCCATTTTATTAACATATACCATTCTTGGTACGTTATATTTATTTGCTTGTCTCCAAACTGTTTCAGATTGTGGTTGTACTCCACCTTTTGCACAAAGAACTGTTACTGAGCCATCTAGAACTCTTAAAGACCTTTCAACTTCTATTGTAAAGTCAACGTGTCCTGGAGTATCAATTATATTTATTCTATTGTTTTTCCAAAAACATGTTGTTGCAGCAGAAGTTATTGTGATACCTCTTTCTTGTTCTTGAGCCATCCAGTCCATTGTTGCATCTCCATCATGAACTTCTCCTATTTTATGAGTTTTACCTGTATAAAATAGTATTCTTTCAGTAGTTGTTGTTTTACCAGCATCAATATGAGCCATGATACCGATATTTCTAGTCCTCTCAAGAGGATATTCTCTTTCAGCCATAAAAATTTTTTCCTCCTTTCTATAAAATTACCATCTATAATGCGCGAATGCTTTGTTTGCTTCAGCCATTTTATGTGTATCTTCTTTCTTTTTGAAAGCTCCACCTTGACTATTAATTGCATCCATTATTTCATTTGCAAGTTTTTCTTCCATACTATGCTCATTTCTTTTTCTAGCATATTCAACTAACCATCTAATTGCAAGTGATTGCTTTCTGTCAGCTCTTATTTCCATAGGTACTTGATATGTTGCACCACCAACACGTCTAGCTTTTACTTCAAGTGCAGGTGTTACATTATCTAATGCTTGCTGAAATGCATCTAATGCATTTCTACCAGTTTTTTCAGCTACTATATCAAATGCACCATAAACTATTTTTTGAGCTGTTACTTTTTTACCATCCCACATAACTTTGTTTATAAGTTTTGTTATAACTTTTGAGTTATATATTGGATCTGGCATAACTTCTCTTTTTGCAATATGTCCTTTTCTTGCCACTGTTCTTCCCTCCTTATTTTGATTTTGAACTTATATCAAGTTCTAAAGGTACTCAAAAACTTTTCATTTTTGTAAGGGCTTGTAATCTATTTTTAAACTTCAAGCGCCTAACTTAAATTTTATTTTTTCTTTGCTCTTTTTGCACCATATTTTGATTTTGCTTGCATACGGTCTGCAACACCAGCTGTATCAAGCACTCCTCTTACAATGTGATAACGAACACCTGGTAGGTCTTTTACCCTTCCACCACGAATTAAGACAACACTGTGTTCTTGTAAGTTATGTCCTATTCCTGGAATATATGCTGTTACTTCCATTGTGTTAGATAACTTTACTCTGGCAACTTTTCTTAATGCAGAGTTTGGTTTTTTAGGTGTTTGTGTTTTTACAACTGTACAAACTCCTCTTTTTTGTGGAGAAGATTGATTAGTAGCAGCTTTTTTTCTTGAGTTATATCCCCTTTGTAAAGCTGGTGATTTAGATTTTGTTACTTTATCTTCTCTACCTTTTCTAACTAATTGGCTAAATGTAGGCACTTTCAGTTCACCCCTTTCGCTTATACCATTATCTATAATAACATAGATACCTTATTATTATACATAAAATACCCCTAAATGTCAATAATTTTAGGGATATTTTTCAAAAATATTACAATGGAGAATTTTTTTGAATTATTTTTAAGAAACTCTTGTAATTCTGTTTTTGTTATGTTATTATTTTTTTGAACAGTATTCATATGTATCAAAACTCCTTTTATTT
>CANRQA010000086.1 GCA_947632635.1 uncultured Clostridia bacterium
ATAGTATTTAAAAACGGAGAAAAATTTTCCCGTTAATAATTAAAAAAAATTAGGACATTTTCAAAAACTATTGACACTATTTGTGCGAAAATATTTGATGTTTGTACAAATATGATTTATAAATAAAAAGGATAGTAAGTTATAACACTCACCATCCTTTTTTACAATATGTGATATTATTTTTTAATCAATTAAGAAATATCTAATTTGTTTGTAGTCAACTTCTTCGCCTTTAGTATTAATGTAAATATATTTGCCATTAAGTTCTACTTTTGCAAAACCATTTACAAAATCATAAGCATTATCATATTTGATAGGAGTAATTTCATTGCCTGTAGTATCAATAAAGCCCCATTTGTTATTAATGCATACCATAGCAAAACCATTTACAAAATCATAAGCACTATTATATTTGATAGGAGTAATTTCATTGCCTGTAGTATCAATAAAGCCCAATTTGCCATTAAGCTCTACTATAGCAAAACCATCTTTAAAATAATAAACATTGTCATATTTAATTTCAGTTATTTCATTATCCAAAGCATTGATAAAGCCCCATTTTTTATTAATGCATACTAGAGCAAAACCATTTATAAAAGAGTAAACCATGTCATATTTGAATTCAACTATTATTTTACCAAAAGTATTAATAAAACCCCATTTGCTATTAAGCTTGACTGGTGCAAAGTCATTTGAAAAACCAAAAGCATCATCATATTTAATTTCGGTTATCTCTTTGCCTGTAGTATCAATAAATCCACATTTATTGTCAAGCTCCACTATAGCAAAACCGTTGTGAAAAGTACCAATAAAATCATATTTTTCTTTACACATTCTTTCTACATTTTTGTTTACAAATCCACTTTTAGTCATGTTAAAAATCCTCCTTAAAATTATTTAATGGTTACAAAAATTAATTTGCCCTATTATATCACGGTGAAATTTATGTGTCAACTGTTGCCATAAAAATATTTGAATGTTACGTAAGAGCGATTTATAAATAAAAAGGATAGTAAGTTATAACACTCACCATCCTTTTTTACAATATGTGATATTATTTTTTAATTATTAAAGAAATATCTAATTTGTTTTTGGTCAACTTCTTCGCCTTTAGCATTAATATACATATATTTATCATTATGTTTGACAACAATAGCAAACCCATTTCCCAATTGACCAACATAATCATATTTAATATCAGTTATTTCGTTACCAAAAATATCAATAAAGCCCCATTTGTTATTAAGGCATACTTTTGCAAACCCATTTTCAAAGGGATACATCTGGTCATACTTGAATTTAATTATTTCTTTACCAAAAGTATTAATAAAACTCCATTTGTGATTAATGCATACTGGAGCTAAACCATTTACAAAATCACTGACAAGATCATATTTTATATCAATTACTTCTTTACCAAAAGTATTAATAAAGCCAGATTTATGATCAAGCTCTACTATAGCAAAACCATATTTGAAATCACCAATAAAATCATATTTAATTTTGGTTATTTCTTTTCCTGTAGCATCAATAAACCCCCATTTTCCATTAAGTTTTACTCGAGCAAAACCATGTTTGAAATCATCAGCTCTATCATATTTAATTTCGGTTATCTCTTTGCCTGTAGTATCAATAAATCCCCATTTTCCATTAAGTTTTACTCGAGCAAAACCGTTGCAAAAAGTACCAATAAAGTCATATTTTTTCTTACACATTCTTTTTACTTTTTTGCTTACAAATCCACTTTTAGTCATGTCTATTTTCCTCCCTTAAAATTATTTAATGGATATAAAATTTAATTTGCTCTATTATATCATGGGAATTTTTAAATGTAAACTATATTTAAAAAATATTTGACATTAATACAAAAAATTTATGAACGGTTAAGTAAAAAAGTAAATTCCAGTTCGAAATGAAAGACTAAATGCCAGTTTTGATAAAAAATGGAAAAATGTGGAATAATAAATTTATATATTTTTTAGAAAAATAAAAGTGAAATTTTAGCCTGTGCAAGACTAAATTCCACTTTTTTATTACTTTATCTAATATATTTTTATTATTTTTTCTTGTTTATTAAATATGGCTTTAGTATAATATTATCAGGTTGGATTTTGTATAGATTTAATTTTTTTAAAGTATCCATACCTAAATATATATTAGCCATATCATATGGTATAGCGAAGTTTAAAACTTCTCGAGCTGTGCTATTGATATGGCTCATCATTAAGTCAATATCATTTTGAGTATAGTTATCCAGTGATGTACCTTTAGGTATTATGTATCTGATATATTCATGATTTTTTTCTACTTTTGCTTTTTGATCTGATCTATTTGGTTCACAATAATATATAGAACTTCTTTTGTTACCATCAATGCTAGTTTCAAGTTCTTCTGGTTTCTGAAATTCCCCGACCATTATCAGTTAAGATATATTTAAAAATCCTTTTATACAAAGAAGTGCCAATAATTTTCTCAATATTATCTAATTCATTTTTTACAGATTGACTTGATTTATCTGGAAGGAGTCTTGCTATCATAAAATTAAAGTCTCTAAATAGAAGTGTTAAAAGTACCTTACCTTTTTCATTAGTTCCTATCACAGTATCCATTTCAACAATTTTAGCATTGCTATTTTTTTCTATTTTTGTGCAAAAGTAAATTCCATTTTGCTGGAATTTTGATGCAAGACTAAATTCCAGTTTTAGAATAAATATGGAATTTACTTTTGCAATTAAACAAAATTTATGAACTATTTTTTAAAATATTGACATATATTAGTAATTAAAGTATAATTATATACATGGAAAAAAGCATGATATAAAGAAAGAGAGGAATATATAATGAGTGTTTCAAAAGAAGAAGTTAAACATATTGCAAACTTATCAAGACTTAGTCTAACAGATGAACAGTTAGAAAAATATACAGAGGATTTATCTAATATAGTAGACTTTGCAAATGAATTATCAAAAGTAGATATAACAGGAGTAAAACCAACAGCACATATTTTAGATATAAAAAATGTATTTAGAAAAGATGAAGTAAGTGCTTCATACGATAGAGAAGAAATATTAAAAAATGCACCCTCAAAAGCAGGTGGGTGTATTAGTGTGCCAAAAGTAGTAGAATAGAGGTGTAATAATGGAATTATTTGAACTAAGTTTAAAAGATATCGCTAAAAAAATAAAAGATAAAGAAGTAAGTATAAAAGATGTACTAGATAGTGTATATAGCAGAATAGATGAAGTAGAGGGAAAAGTTAATGCGTATATTACTTTAACTAAAGAGGATGCATATAACAAAGCTCAACAATTACAACAAAAGCTAGATAGAGGAGAAGATATAGGTGTACTTGGTGGAGTACCAATTGCTATAAAAGATAATATTTGCACAAGAGGTGTAAAAACAACTTGTGCTTCAAAAATGCTTGAAAATCATACCCCTATATATAATGCAACAGTAATTGAAAAACTTGAAAAAGCTGGTGCTATAATAATTGGAAAAACAAATATGGATGAATTTGCAATGGGCTCATCTACTGAAACATCATATATTAAAAAAACAACAAATCC
>CANRQA010000087.1 GCA_947632635.1 uncultured Clostridia bacterium
TTAAATATTGGTTTAGTAATTCCTATGGATAATTTAAGAACAACATTAAAAAAAGTTTTTAAAGATATTAATGGATTAAGTCCCAAAATGGTATTAAGTCCAAATGATGTTGGTAAAAGTGATACTATATATGATTTATTAATAGTTGATGAAGCACATAGATTAAGAAGAAGAAAAAATCTAACTCAGTATGGTACATTTGATGCAAATAATAGAAAAATGAATTTAGGAGATGCTGGAACAGAATTAAATTGGATTTTGTTAAAAAGTAAATATCAGATATTCTTTTATGATGAAAATCAAAGTATTAAACCTACAGATGTAAGAAAAGAAGATTTTGAAAAACTAATGTTAAGAAAAAACTTTCACCCATATTATTTAGAAACTCAATTAAGATGTATGTTAGGTGGCAATGAATATATAGAATATGTTAAATCAATATTTAGTAATAATCCACCACAAAAAAAGATAAAATTTGATAAATATGATTTCAAAATATTTGATGATGTAAATGAAATGGTAGAGAAAATCAAACAAAAAGATAAAGAATTTGGCTTATGTAGAAATATTGCTGGTTATGCTTGGCCATGGAAAAGTAAAGGTAAAAAGTTACCTATGCACTTAACTCAAAAAGATATAAATGATATTACAAATAATGGTATATATGATTTAGATATTGATGGATATAAATATATATGGAATACAAAACCAACAGATTGGATTAATTCACCTAATTCTATAAATGAAATTGGAAGTATTCATACAACTCAAGGATTTGATTTAAACTATACAGGATTAATAATAGGTAATGATTTAAGATATGATGATGTTAATAATAAAATTTATGTTGATAGAAAAAATTATTTTGATAGTAAAGGCAAAGCTGATACAACAGATGAAGAATTATTAGAATATTTACTTAATATTTATAGTACTATGTGTACTAGAGGAATTTTAGGTACTTATATATATGTTTGTGATGAAAAATTAAAGAAGTATTTAAATAAATATATAGATAAATATAATAAATAATTAATAGTAAATAGTATGGATATTTATTTTACAACATTTAAAGTTATTCATACCCTTATAGTAGTGATAAAACTATGGATGAAAGAACTACAAAAAGGTTGTAATTGATGCTGGACACCCGAGTTTTAATAAACCTGATAATTAAAACTTGGGTTGTAGCAAAAAGAATCTATGATTAATGATAAAAATTATAATAAGGGGCTGTAATGAAATGAAAAGTTGTTATAGCCTCCTTTTTCTATGTATTTAACAACATTATATTTAAAATTATGTAAAATCTTTGTTTTTTTAATGTTTCCTCACAATATTTTTCAGAGTAAAATATAGGAATTTTACTTTTTTACGGTAAAATACTTTATGTGATATATCTTTTTTCGTCAATTAGTTGTATTACAAAATTGCCTTGAGGTCTTACGATTCCAAGTTTTTATATTTATATTATATAACAATCGAGAGATTGTTACATAACAAAAAAGAGCTGAATGAAATTATTTCATTTCATTACAGCCCCTTTTTTGATATATAATAATAGTTATATATTTTATGGAGGCTTTATGAAATCAAATGAAATAATTCAAATATTGCAACAAATGAATGAAAATAATATATACAAAAAAATATTTATTAATGGTGCTTGGGGAATTGGCAAAAGTTATTATACAAATGAATATATCAAGGATAATAAAGAAAATTTTGTATATGTTTCGCTATATGGAAAAACTAGTTTTGAATCTATCAATGATGCACTTGCAAAAGAGTTAATGCAAAAATTAAATACAATAGATAAAGGGAAAAAAGAAATAAAAGAATTTTTAAAAAAAATAAGTGGTTCTGTCACATACAAAGGGTTTAGTATTAATTCGCCTAAAATATTACAAACAAGTCTAATTTCAGATTTTGGAACATTACTTGATTCTAAATCATTAATTATAGTAATTGATGATTTAGAAAGAAAAAGCGGAAAAATATTAATGGAAGATATTATGGGAATGATTGAAGAATTTTCAAAATTTGAAAAAGTTAAATTGGTAATTATAGGTGATGAAAATAATATTAATGAAACTGACCTTGAAAAGTGGCAAAAATATAAGGAAAAAATAATTGAAAAGGAATATAACATAAAATGTTATTCAGATGACTCAATTAATAATTTAATTAGAAAAAAAATAATTAATTACATCGATAGTAATGAAATAAAAAAATTTATAAATAATTTTATTAAAAATCATAACATAATAAATTTAAGGACCATTATAAAAGGTATAAACTTTTTTGAGGAAGTTGTAAAAAACTATGTAAAAATAAAAAATAATAAAAAGTTAAATTTAATGCTTTTAAAAAATTGTATGGCAATTGTAATAGAAA
The DNA here is from genome assembly GCA_947632635.1 of uncultured Clostridia bacterium. GTDB lineage: Bacteria > Bacillota > Clostridia > TANB77 > CAG-465 > CAG-465. The sequence goes on from CANRQA010000087.1 coordinate 2,398, forward strand.
AAACTGAAGAAAAATATAAACCAGATGAAAAAATTAAAAAAAATAATCCATTTTTGTATTCATTGGATGAAGATATACTAATTAGGATTAATAATCATTATTTTAATTCAGTTTCATTTGAGTCAAATGATTCTTGTGCTTTAGAATATTTATTGAATATTTATAATTGCGATTTTGATGAAAAACTATTAAAAGATTTTAATGAAACAATAAAGTATTATCTAAATGTAAAAGTAAACGAAAAAGAATTTTTTTATCTATCTGAAAAACAAATTATGCGTAAAATACAAAACATATATAAAAATATGAATAATGGTACTTATGAATTTTCTACTATTAATCAATTTATTGATGATATATATCAAATTATTATTTGGAATGATACTTTAAATTTAAATATAAAATATGAAGACATTTCACGACAAGTTAATAAGATATTATTTAAAAATTTTTACGATAGTAAAAAAGATTCAGGAAATATAATAGATCAATTTGATCTAAAAATAAGAGAATCAAAAGATTTAAAAAGTTTAATTGATAATTATAACAAAATAGCCAATTTAAAAATTTTGGAAGATAAATTTTCAACTATTGAAAAAAATTATAAAACCAAAAAGTATAAAGAAGATTCACTTGATTGGTTAGATATACGACTTGTTCAAGAAGATAAAAAAGAAGTTATGGAAAAGTTTATTATTAAATGTAGAAATAACAATTTTTTTATTCCAAAGATTAGTGGTGAAATTAACGAACAAACTTGGAAATGGACTCATAAAATATGGAAATTATTTTATGAAAGAATGGATTATAAATATAAAATAGAACTCAATAACTATGTTGAATCATTGAAATCAAATAAAATATCTTCTTATAGAATTAAATCATTACAAGAATATAGACCGTTAATTGATAAAAAGACGAATGATAAATGAGCAAGTTTTAAATGCAATAAATTTAAATAAAAATATTTTGAAATATCTTTATTGAACAAATATTATAAGTAATATTTTCCTAATAATTCACTAAATTAATAACTTTTCATACCTTATAATAGGTGATAAACTATGGATGAAAGAGCAACTAAAAAGGTGGTAATTGATCCAGGTCATGGCGGTTCTGACCCTGGT
>CANRQA010000088.1 GCA_947632635.1 uncultured Clostridia bacterium
TTATAGGACACAAACACTTAAATTGATTGTATTTTGATTGGCTTTCTATTATTTTTTGAATTTCTTGTTCTTCCATTGCCTTTTTCCTCTTATACAACTCTTGCAATATTTCTATTACAAATTTTTTTATCTTTCTTTTCCATTTTTAAATCCTTTCTATTTTTAAAATTTAAAATTTACAAACGGATTCAACTTGTGATATTATTAATTTGCTAAATTATTATAAAATACAAATTGAATCCATTTTGTATTTTGGGAAATGACTTTTTCAAGCTATTTCTTTTTTAATATTCAAGTTCATTCCAAACCCAATAATCCCAATATTTAGAATATTCTTTTAATATTCGTAGATTTATTCTACAAATATCAACTGTTTTGCGTTCATCATCTTCTACGAAGTTACTTTCTATTACATCTTCTACAATTCCTAACTCCTTTAAAAATTCTGTCATACCGATATTAGATGTAACCTCATTTCCGTATGCTGAATAATTTTTTATTACTGCTTGACCTACTTCATAATCAATTTCTAAATAGCTTGTCACAGATGTTATTGGTTCTTCTGTATCTGAATCTACTATTCCTATTGAAATGGCTTTTGCATTTTTAGGATAATTCCCAACGTCAAAACAAGCTGTATAATTTTCAAATTGAAATGTTTTCATTTTAAAATCCTCCTCTTTTTTTATTTGTTTAAATTAAGTCTTGCAGGGATTACATACATATAATTGCAATAATCACAACATCTACCACTATTTACAGGCTCTGCATTGTTCCCATATTTCCACCCAAAAACATTTATTTCAATTCTATTTCCACAAATAGAACATTTTAATAATTCTTCGTTATTTTCTTTCATTTAAAAAACATCCTTTAACTTTTTCATTTGACAACAACTCGCAAAAAGATTACAATGTATTTATGAGTTATTTTGCAACTCAAATTTGCGAGTTGTTGTTGTAGATGAACTTGTTTTTATTCAAGTTCATCTTTCATTTTACAAAGAGCTTTAAAATCATCAATATTAAAAACTGGATAAAAGATAGTATCTATTATCACAATTTTGTCTTTAATTTTAAAGTCAATAATTGGTTCAATATAGAAATAAACTTCTGCATTATTGTTTACCTTTAAAGCTTTTATATTTTTTAAACTAATTAAATTTTCTTCTTTAATTAGTTTTGTAATTAAAAGCTCAATGTTATCAGAATTATCTTCTATTTGTTCAAATCTACTAATCATTCTCTTTACTCTTGATATTAAATTTTCATTTAATTCCATTTTTGATGTAATTGCATTAACTTTTTGATGTATATTATTAACTTCTTTGTTTTGGTTAAACAAGTCAATTAATAATTTACTCATTTTTTTCATAATTGCATTACATTGAGATGAATTATTAGTAAATAACATTTTTTTTGATATTTCAAAAATTTTTTCTAGAGCAATTTCTGTTTCTTGTGTAGCCTGTTCACTTTTTTGTTTAACCTTTGGTATGTCTTTATGAGTTTGGCTAGAAATATAATTTATAATATCAAATTCTTTTTTTATAATTACACGCATTTTTAATATTCCTTTCTATAAAATTTATCTATTTTCATCATAAATAATTAGATATTCACTATTTATTAAGATGTTAAATCATCAGCATATACACCACCTCCATTTTTTAATTTTTCGTTATTTATTAAATTTGTAAGTAATATTTCTTCTTTTTTATAAGAAACATTTTTATTCCTCCTTTTCTTTTGAAATTGCTTTTAGTAATTCATTGTCATAATCAACTTTTTCACATCTACACCACTTTATAAATGCTTTTTCTTCTACTTTTAAATCTCCTGACGAATCAGGAACAGCAGGAAAACCGTTTACTTCGCATAAGTTGTCGGACATCATTAGTATTTTTGTGTAAAATTATTGCTAAATCTTTTACATAAAGAAACTTTAAATCTTTTGCAGATTCTTTATCAGTACTAAACTTAAAAAATGATTTTAATTCATCTAGTGAAGATAATAGATTAGTAAATAATATTTTTTCTGATTCGTCCAAAAAAACACCTCCTTTGTTATTGTGAGTATATTTATATCACATTTTTAAAAGATTGTCAACAGTTTTTTCACAAAAACAATATTTTATTTCTATCACAAAAGCTATTGACTAGAAAATAAAAATATGTTATAATTCAAATATCTCATTAAGAGGAGGATTTTATATGTCAATAGGGCAAGTTATTAGAAATAATAGAGAAAAATTAGGGTGGACGCAAGAAGAATTAGCAAAAAAATTGGGGATTTCTGTTAGCACAGTTGGAATGATTGAAACAGATAAAAGAAATGTAAAGGATACTATAAAATTTCAATTATGTTCTTTATTCAATATATCTATATCCGATTTAATGGATAATAACAATAAAGATAATATTGAATTTTTAAAAGAAAAAGTTATTGCAATTCTTTTACAAAAAAGCGTTACAAAATCACAATTTAATATTATTATGAAAGAAGTTAAAACAAAAATAGAATCAGAAGAATGTCAGTTTTCTAAATATTACAAAGATGTCACAAAAGAAACCATAAGGATAATGCAAACCATATTATCATACTCAACACCAAGAGGACTTGTTCATAGTACTAATGAGGAACAGATTAAATATATACAAAAAAATAAAGAGCAAATTTTAAATATGATAAATTCTATTAAATATGACGATTTAGAATTTGAAAATTTTATAGATGTATATTCTCAAGACTTTAAACAAACAGCAGAGGCAAGTATAAGAAAAAACCCTTATGAAGAAAAAGATAAATATTTTGCAATTAAGATACAATCAGATAAAATGACACCTAAATATGAAAGAGGTAATATTGTAATAATTCAAAAAAGTGAAATATTTACTAATGGTCAAGATGTATGTTTTAAAGAACACATATCTTATGAATTAGGAAGAATTTATATCAATGATGATATAGTAATTATTAAATATTTAAAAAGTGATAGTGAAGTCAAAACATTTAAAATAGATGAATTTAAAAAAATTTTTATAGGAATTGTATTTGCAACAAGATATACAAATTAAGTTATAAACATCTTTCAAAGATGATTATATAAAAAATAGAGTAATATGTTTAAGTTTGCAGACCGAACATATTACTCCTACCCACAAATACTTAAGAAAGCATTTGCCTATTCTTATTATACAAAATAATAGAAAAAAAAGCAAATCTTTCTTAAGATATTTGAAGTTTAATTATTTTAAGGAGGAATGAAAAAATGGCAAGAACAGGAAGACCAAAAAAGAAAATGTTAAGGAGGAAAAATC
>CANRQA010000089.1 GCA_947632635.1 uncultured Clostridia bacterium
AACTTTATTATTTCCATAACCAATTATTTTATTATCTTTAACAACAACTGCTCCAAATGGACCACCTTCTAAATTTTCAACTCCTAATTTAGCAAGTTCAATTGCTTTATCAAAATATTCTTGCATACTAACTCCTTTCTTTTTTAATAGATCATAAATAAAACTTCTACTCAATTTTATTTACAAAAAAGTAATTAACATATCTAAAAAATTTTATATTTTTTATTCATCTAAAACATAGTAATTATCAATATTCGATATTTCTTTTAACATTATATTTGCAATTTATTTTATAGCGGTAATTCCATAATATCTTCTTATTAATAAAATTCCTTTATCGGTTTTATGTAAATTAATATATTTATCCAAAATTGCCATATCAATGTTAAATTTTAAATCATTGTTTTCTTTCTCTTCTGAAAAGTCACATAAAATAGGTGTTTTTAATAACAAGGCCAATAAATCTTCTTTTGTTTTATAATATTCTCTAATATGTATTGGAACCAGTTCAACATTTCTAAATCCTGCATTTAAAATATTTTCATAATCAATTAAACTAATTGGTTTTACATCATTATATGCTTGCCCTTTTTTAAACATATATTTTAATTCCCAACAATCTAATTTATCAACGCCTCTTAATATTAAGATTCCATCATTTTTTAATGTATTATATATTTGCTTTGCATCTATACAAGTATGTCTTGCAACAACAATATCAAAATAATTATCTGGAGTTGTCATTTTTAAATTATCCATTTGTTTAAATTCAATATTTTTCCTCGCTGATTTCTCTAAATTACTTTTAGCAGTTTTAATCATTTCATTTGAAAAATCTGTTCCTATTATTTCTTTTGCCTGTGGAAAATATTTTATTAAATTTTCTCCTCCACCTGTTCCTAAATCTAATATTTTAGATTCGCTATTTGCTTTTTTATTTAGTATGTCATACATATCCCAATTCGTTAAAGATTCTTCAATATATTTTATTTTACTAAAATCCCAGTTTTTTATTTTTTCATAAAAATCAAATTCATTAATACTCATTTTTTCTTCTCTCCTATTATACTTCATTTAAAACAGTAGTAGCCCATATTCTAAATTTGTTTGCTTTTTTAAAATTTACTCGATAACCAACAGCATTTTTAATTACTAGTTGATAAAAACTTCTACAAATTACTATATATTATCTTTATACTTTATTGCTAATAATAAAATTAGTAAACAAAAAAACAATTCCAAAGATGTTTCAAAAATTAGCATAAAATCTTTACTACAAAATACTGCATATAAGAAATATGATAAACTACTTATTACCCATAAAATCCACGAATTAATACTTAAATCATTTGACTTCTTTGTTCTAATTAATTGGATAGTTTGTGGTAAATATGAAATCATTGTACATAATGACACTATTCCTAATAATACATTTCCTAACATATATATTTTTCTCCTATAATTTACTATTTATCTTAATTTAATCATTGCTAATGAAATTAATATTCTAACATTCTCTTACAAATTGTAATTTATTTAACATTGTTATAAACTTCAAATCCAAGTATTTCTATAATAATTCCTTGATCGTATTCTTTTATTTTTCCATCTTGTTCTATTTCTTCAGTAGAAATTAATCTTTTGACTTTTGATATTTTATAAACTAACGCTTTATATTCTACTGTACCACCATCTTTTAATTGATTTCTAATTGGAAACAATAATACTAATAGAATAATTACTAATAAAGTTATAATTATTTTTTTCTTCACACTCTACTCCTCGCTTCTAAATTACAATTTACTTTACTAAAATTATACCATAAAAAGAGCAAACTACATATCGTTTGCTCAATGTTTTATTTTTGTATATTATTTTTCACTATATTCATATAAAAATGTTTCGCCTTTTTCTTTATCATAACTTGGATCGTACTCAACAGTTATTTCAAATTTATTATCGTCATCTTCTGAATCTTCTTCAATAATACAAGAAATATTACCATTATCAAGTTCAGTACAAGTCGCATTTTTAATATCTTCATCATTTTTATTAATAACTTTAAAGGGTATTATTTTTTTAATAGCATCACTAACAACATTATTTGTTAAAGCATTAACAGTTATTGTACTAAATCCTAATAAAATTATTCCTCCAAATACAAAGGCAATATTTAGTAATTTCTTTTTTTTCATTTTTTCCTCCATTTTAAAATTTTCATAACCAATTAATTGATTTGTCATCTCTTTTATTTGGTTTGTATCAATTTTATTCATAATATTTCCTCCTTTAATTTTTTCCTAATTCGATAAAGTTTAATCTTTATTCCACTAGAACTTAATTTCAATTTTTTTGCTATTTCTTTTATTTTGTATCCATCAACATAATAAAGATTAAAAATAGTTTTCTCTATTTCACTTAATTCTTTTATTTTCTCAATTATAACAATTTTATCAATAACATTATCAGTATCAAATGTTATGTTATCAGTGGTAAATTCATCTTTTAATTCAAAATTTATTTTGTTATTTCTAAGTTTTGCATAAGTAGAATTTCTAGCAATAACAGCCAAATATGATTTTAAATCTTTGTTAATATTATCTTGATTTTTCCATAAGAGATAAAATACATCTGCTACTATTTCCTCTTTATCTTGATATGGTAAAGAAGTACCAACAATGTTGTTTACAATTTTGAAAACATAATTGGAATATTCATCAATTATTATTTCAATCTTAAAATTAATATTATTTTTCAAATTGATACCTCCTTGAATCGATTCATTATAAAGATGCTTAAAATAAAAAAATGGTTACAAAAAATTGAATATTTATTTAATTTTTAAATATTATACCAAATAAAAACTAGACAACAATCTAGTAACAATCTTTATTTATATTGTAAAAAAATAACACTCATTCACTAGAATAAGTGTGTTTTAGTCAAATTTATTTGAGTTAGACATTCAATAATAGCAAACTGAATGTTCCCTGTTTTTATTTTATGCAATTTCTCTTGCTAAATACATAATAACACACAATAGTTTCTTTTAAAGGTTCTTAATTTTGCAAATGCTTTTGTAAACTCTTATATTTTTTATAAAACATATTATACCTAGAATAAATGTTTGATATAATTTTGCTAGGAACATTTAATAGTTGGGTGATTGCCAAACTTCATAAAGAAGGGAGGCGATAGTATGAATAAGAAGGATTTTTTAA
>CANRQA010000090.1 GCA_947632635.1 uncultured Clostridia bacterium
GATGAGGTAGTGTTAAAAGAAGTAACGTGTGGAACAGGATATAACGATTTAGGAGAATTGGAAAGAAGAATAGATGAAGGAGAGTTACAACAAACAGAAGAAATAATACTACCAAAGGAAAGCGAAAGAGAATATGAAGGATATAAAAGGAGAAGGGTATGGATAGATTCAAAAGATAAACAAATATTACTTGCAAGCATGGATGAAGAAAAAAGAAAAGAAATAGAGAAAAGGAGAAAAGAAAGAGCAAAAAAGAATGAAGACCTAAAAGATATAGAAGTACCGATAGAATATAAAAATGCAAGAGAAGTAGAAGGACATACAGGAAAAGAAATATATCCAAGTGATGTAGAAAGAATAAAAAAGATAGAAAGAGGAGTATATAGAGTTGAGCAACAATTAATGCAAGATTGTGAGAAAGCAGAAGATGTAGCAAGCACATATGGAATAGAGTTAGATAAATTAGAAATAGTATTAAGTAAAGATGGAGATTGGTACATGATAGGAGCAGAAGATGAAAAAGAATATCATATAGCAGATGTAGCAATGGTAGGAGGAGTAAATTCACAAAGAAATGAACAAATAGGAGCAGATGTAAAGATGGCAACAATAGAATTAGCAGAAAGGGTATATAGCAAAATGCTAGAGATGGCAGAAAAAGGAAAGAATGTAAGATACGAAGCGACAAGAGATACATCATATATAAATACAAAGAAAATGGCAGAAAAAGGATTAATAGAGATAATAGAAGAAAAGGAAGCAAAATTTGGAAATAGTGATATAGATATGAATAATGTGGTAGTAAAAGTAAACGTTGATAAACTAAAAGAAGAATTAGCTAATATACGAGAATTGCTTGAAAAATTAAGACAAAGAGGAGTTACAAAAGCAAGTTTTAGAAAAAATAGAAATACTGATAATATTTCGTTATAAAAATATTAGTATGTTTAGATAATATATATAGGATATTTATAGAAGTGCATAAATTAGAAAAATATCTATTATGATGTAATAAAAAGTCAAGTTTGGGTTGTAACTCTAACTGTTAAAGGGCGAAAGTGCCAAATTTATTTCTTATACATTTGTTTAATATTATTATATAAAAAAATAAACCAAGTTAGGAAATATACCTAGCTTGGTATTTTTGTTTATTTATAATTAGAAATTAAGAATTTAATAAAAGATAATACAGTTTTTTTGTCTTCTAATGTTAATCTATCTATCTCTAATTTCAAATCATCATCTTTTGTTATTACAAGACCACCTACAAGGTCATTAGGTGTAACTTTTAGTATGTTGCATATTTGTATTAAGTTAGCCATAGTACAAGAGTTTTCTCCTCTTTCTATTCTACCATAATGATTAGGTGCAATATCTAGTTCTTTTGCCATTTGTTCTTGTGTTAATTTTATATCCTCACGATATTCTTTAATTTTTTTACCTACAAAAACGTTATAATCTTTCATAAAATCACCTCGTAATAATATAATTATAGCATTTTATGTGTTTAAATTTAACATCTTTAAATGATATAAATGAAAGTTATATAAACATAATAAGTTATGCTAATGGATAAAATATGAAAAAATAAAAATAATATTAAATAATAGTGAAAAAAAACATTTTACGAAAAAGTTCCGCAAACGGAAAAAATTCGTAATGGAGGGTTAGAAATGGAGATAAAAAGAGATTTTTATTTAAATGAGCTTATAGACAGGATAGATAACAAAATGATAAAGATAGTTACAGGAATAAGAAGATGTGGTAAATCATATTTGTTAGACCCTATATTTAAGAACTATTTAACTGAACATGGTGTCGATGAGGAACATATAATAAAATTAAGTTTAGATGAAAAGATAAATAGTAAATATAAAGATCCAGACGTTCTTGATGAATATATAAGGAGCTTAATAATTGATGAGAAAAAATATTATATTATTTTAGATGAAATACAACAAGTGAAAGATTTTGAATCTGTATTAATAGGTTTTTTACATATAGATAATCTAGAAATTTATGTAACTGGCAGTAATTCAAAATTCCTATCTTCAGATATTATAACTGAATTTAGAGATAGAGGAGATGAAATAAGGGTATATCCTTTATCATTTAGTGAATTTTATTCAGTGTATGATGGCTCTGAAGAAAAAGCGTTAAATGATTATTATACATATGGTGGCTTACCACTTACAATACTTTCTAAAACTGATAATGCAAAAATAAACTATTTAAATGCACAAAAAGATAATGTATATATTAATGATATTGTTGATAGAAATAATGTACAAAATAAAGAGGGGTTAGAAATGCTAGTACAAATACTAGCTTCTAATATAGGATCTCTTACTAATCCATTAAAGCTATCAAATAATTTTAAAAAAAGAGATAAAACTTCAACTATGACAGATAAAACAATATATAATTATTTAGAATATTTACAAGATGTTTTTATGATAGAAAAAGCTAGAAGATTTGACGTAAGAGGTAAAAAGTTTATAGAAACACCTCAAAAATATTATTTTACTGATATGGGCATAAGAAATTCCTTTTTAAATTTCAGACAAAGTGAGGAAATATCTCATACAATGGAAAACGTTATATATTTAGAATTAAGAAAGCGTGGATATAACGTTGATGTTGGTACAGTTGAAATAAGGCAGAAAGATAGCAAAAAGCAATTAGAAATAGATTTTGTTGCAAATAAAGGCAATAATAAAATATATATTCAGTCGGCATTAGAAATGAAAACGGAAGAAAAAGTTAAGCAAGAGCAGAAATCATTATTAAATGTTAATGACTTCTTTAAGAAAATAATAATTGTTGGAGATAATATACCAAGATCTCGTTATGATAATGGAATTATAATTATGAGCATATATGACTTTTTACTAGATCTTGATAGTTTAAATTATTAATAAATATAATTGTAATATTTTGAAAAATTTTAGATAGAAATGCAACAAAAATTACTAAAAAAATAAATGAACAGTAGACAACTGTAAGAAAAACTCGTATAATATTTTTTGATAAAGAAAATAAAAGGAGTTTTGATACATATGAATACTGTTCAAAAAAATAATAACATAACAAAAACAGAATTACAAGAGTTT
>CANRQA010000091.1 GCA_947632635.1 uncultured Clostridia bacterium
TTTTCGCACCTTGTCCTCCTCTTCCATGCCATCTTATTTCAATTAAATCCTTCATTAATTGCCTCCTTTAAAATTTTGTTTTCACTTATGTTTTTAAGCTTATTTTTAGTATATTAATTTGTGCGTATTTTAATTCTAATTTAGCTAAAGTATATATTTATTTAAATTTAATGTCAATAAAATATCTTCACAGATTTATGATATTTTTGATTTTATTTTTACTTCCTTTTTCTTTATTAAATATCTTTGATTTAAATGGAAAATATTATAAACACTTTTCTTTTTCTAGTAAATATTGTATAATAGAAAAAGTTTATTAAGAGATGACCAGTAAAGATAGAGCATATTTAAGAAGTTTAGCAAATACAATTGAACCAATTTTACAAGTTGGTAAAGGTGGAATTTCTGATAATTTAATAAAACAAGTTGATGATGCTTTGGATGCTAGAGAACTAATAAAATTAACTGTTTTAGAAACATCTCCAGATGATGGAATAGATATTGGAAACGAGTTAGCTTCAAAGACAAATAGCACTTTAGTTCAAGTTATGGGAAGAAAAATTACTTTATATAGAAAAAGGAAAAAGGATTCTAAAATTAATATTTAGTTTTATTATAAATAAAAAATAAAAAAGCCCAGTGGATGCTATTTCTAGATAATCCGAACTCAAAGGAGGTCAAGGAAATAATGAAAGATAATAAAGAAATAGAAGAATGTGTAATAACAGTAAAAGAAATGAGCGAAGACGAGAAAATGCAAAAACGAGCATTCTTGAGGCAAAAAGCGATAATGGATGAAAAAGCAATAAGAGCCAAAGGATATAAAGATGGAATTGAATATGGAGAGAAAAAAGGAATTGCAAAGGGAATAGAAAAAGGAAAAATAGAAGAAAAAATAGAAATAGCCAAAAAATTAATAACAGAAGGAAAAGACGTAAAATATATAACAGAATTGACAGGACTAGAAGAAAAAGATATAAACGAATTGATGGTTAAAAATTAAATTATAATAAAATTAATCTATTTTAAAAATAAATTTTTTATATTATTAATGAAAAAACTTAATAAAAATCAATACATTAAAAATATAGCATAACGACTAGGCAAAATCAAGATATAGAAAATAAAAAAATATAAATAAATTAAAAAAAAATAAAAGAATAAATCTTATAAAAAGCTTTATATAAGCTGATTATAGGGTTTATTCTTTTTTTATTAAGTTTTTACCTTAATAAAAATTAACATAATAATAATTTTATTGTAAATGTCAAAAATTTATACATTTACATTTATAAAATTTAAGTTAAATAAAACTTGTAATCAAGGAGGAGAACGGATGAAAGATACCAAAGAACAATTAGTTAGGAAAAAGGAAAGCATAAAAGCACAGAAAATAAGAAAAAGAACAAAATTAAGAGAACAAGGAATCACATTAATAGCCTTAGTTGTAACCATAATCATATTGCTAATACTAACAGGAGTAACATTAAATTTAGCATTATCAAATAATGGATTATTTAGTAAAGCAAAGAAAGCAACTGAGGAGTATCAAGAAGAATCTGAAGAGGAAAAAAAAGAATTATTAAAATTTGAATATGAATTAGAAAAATCACAAGGAAAAATTGATGAAACAATAACAATAGGACAATATTCAATTGAAACACAAATAAAAGAAAAATATGGACAAGATATAAAATTAGGAGACACTGTGAACTATGATGCTGATGTTGAAAGTTATGATGGAACTTGGAAAGTTTTAGGAATAGAAAATGGACAAGTATTACTTATGTCTTCAAAACCAGTTAAAGAAAGTTTTGAAATTAATGGAAAAAATGGATATCTACATATGGAAGAAAGTCTTGATAATGAATGTGCAAAATATGGTAAAGGTAGTGGAGCAAAAAGTGCGAGAAGTTTAAGAGTTGAAGACATAAACAGAATTACAGGATATGACCCTGCCAATTCAGAAAACTTAGAAAAGTATGGAAAGAATGAATTAAATGAATATGGTAAAAAAGTTACATTTACTTTAGATGAAAATAAACATGTAAAATGTGTATGTTCAAATGGAAAAGAATTGGTAACAGATTTAACTTCTTTTTATCATATTGATGGTAGAATCCTTGGTAGCGATGGTATTAAAGAAATTTCAATTATAAATAATTATTATGAATACAGCTTTGGTGATGAAAAACGGTCTTCGTACTATTGTTAGTAAAGAATTAAAGAATTTATTTGCTCCGAGTGAGTTAAAATTTTTGCATTACTGGTTGGCTAATAAGTACGCTATGGGAATCTTGGATCGGAACAGAAGAGAGTGAATGTGTTGCTTTATTTGGATGTATGTATGCGTATTTCGGTACAGAACACTTTTTTGTTGCGGGAGTAAGAGCATTTGATTCAAATAATAAAGAGTTTAAAGCAGAAAGAGGAATATTAGCAGTTGTCGTATTAGATTCTAATGTTACGTTTGAGAAAAGTGAAAATAATGCATGGAACTTAAAAAAGTAAAAATTGTGATATATATAATAGAATAAGTAAAAAATATATATATTATTATAATGAAAGAATACAAAAATCATTAGGGATTTAACACCTATGTAATCTAAACAAAAACAGTATAGAATATTGTTTATAAAAATTTATTATTTTATTTAATGAAAAAACTTAATAAAAATTAATATATTAAAAATATAGCATAACGACTAGGCAAAATCAAGATATTGAAAATAAAAAAATTAATATAAATTTATAAAAAATAAAAGAATAAATCTTATGAAAAGCTTTATATAAGCTAGGTATAAGTTTTATTCTTTTTTTATTAAGTTTTTTCCTTAATAAAAATTAACATAAAGTAAAAAAGAAGGAGAAATCTACAAATGAGAGAAAAAAGAAAAACCTTAGATAAAGAAAATAAAAAAATAAAATTGAAAAAAGCACTAAAAAAACAAAAATTACAAGAAAAAGGAATTACATTAATAGCTCTAGTTGTAACAATAATAATATTATTAATTTTAACAGGAGTAACACTAAATATGGCTTTATCAGATAATGGACTATTTAAAAAAGCAAAAGAAGCAGTAAAACGTTATGATACGGCATCAGAA
>CANRQA010000092.1 GCA_947632635.1 uncultured Clostridia bacterium
TAAAATTGTCTCCTAGTTCTAAAGAATTTCTGCACTAAAAGTGCAGGGCTTGCTACCACGGGCTATCAAAGTCAATGATATCAGTATTATAGTATTTTTCACCAGTGGCTTCCAATTTGAGTTGGTTACAATTTGTAACCGTTTCGTTTTTCTATTCTTCTAATCTACTTTTTAGCACATTCAAATAAAGTCTTGTATCCTTACTATCTGTTAATACTCCTACAAAATCTACAACATATATATAATATTTATCTTTCTCATTATCCCAAACTGTTATAATTGTTTCATTATTAAATATTTTTTACTAAATGCATTTTATTCCATTCTTATCTCATTTATTGATACCAGTCTTGATAATAGGCTTATGTTTTTTAAAATTTATTTTTTGTTTTCTTGTAAATATCTTTGATATAATTCATCCATTGATGATATATATTCTCTATCTTGTTTAATTCTAAATTTTTCATATTCTTCATTTGCTTTTTCTAATGCTTGTTTATGAGAGACCTTACCTGAGTTTACTAAAATCTCTTTTTTTCGAAATTTTAGTAAATCATCCGCTGCCTCAATCCATTTTTGCATTGTCATCAGTTTATGTTCATTAGCCATATCTTCAGCATAATCTAAAAATAAAGTGGTTAAACTTTCTAATTTTTTAATTTCCTCATCAATTAAATAATTTTTAGCAATACCTATATCATATTTCATGATTTTACCATTTGGACTATGCTTCCAATTAGTAAGCCCTAGATGTTCTTTATTAGCATCTACTCTTTCATATATAAGTTCTGCTGCAGTATGACCAGATATAGCATAATGAAGTTTGTTTTGAACAATTTTAAAAAATGTATATGCCTCTTCGGAATCTTTATTGTAATCAATGCTTGTACTCTCAAATAAATCAGTAATTTTTTGATAAAGTCTTCTTTCACTTAAGCGAATTTCTTTAATAGTTACAAGTAATTCATCATAATAATCTTTACCAAATTTTGGACCATTTTTCATTCTTTCAACATCTATTTTAAAGCCTTTAATAATATAATCTTTTAAGACATTGGTAGACCATATTCTAAATTGTGTTGCCTTTTTAGAGTTTACTCTATAACCAACTGCAATAATTGCATCTAGGTTATAAAAATCAATATTTCTTTTAATATTACGGTTTCCTTCTTTTTGAACTATTTCCATTTTAGAAATAGTTGAATTTTTTTGTAATTCTTTTTCTTCATATATATTATTTAAATGTTTAGAAACTGCCGGGATATTTACATCAAACAATTCTGCCATACTTTTTTGAGTAAGCCAGATTGTTTCATCTTTCAAAACAACATCTATATTAACTTTTCCGTCTTCATTTTCATATAAGATAATATTACTTTCTTTCATTTTAACCTCCTTGATATTTCTTTATAACTAATTTTTGATAACTATCTTCATCTGTATATTCTTAATATATTACTTCTTCTACAGTTCATTGATATATTTTACGTTGTTACTTCTAAGCTATATGGCAAAAACAACTATATTTTTCCTATACTACTTTGTTATATTTTCAAATATTACTACTACATTTTCTAATTTTAAACTTTGTAGTTTCTTTTCCTCTTTAACATAGAAAGCAAATATTTTATAAAATCACTATTTATAAAATTCTTCCCATAATTTATTATTAATATACACTTTAGGAGATAAGTTAAGTTTATTAGAAAAAGATTTAATTGCTTTAAAAACTTTTTTAGTAAAATAATAATTGTTTAATTCCTCTAAATTTATTTCTTCGTCACATATAAAATTTATATAAAAATTATTATTTGTTATTTTAAATTGAATATCATTTATATATTGATATTGTCTGTTACCTTCTACTTGTTTACCTGCTTTACTAATTCTAGATTTTTTTATATCTATCTTATCTGCTAATATGATTACAAGTTGAATTATATTATCAGTAATAAATCCGTCACTATGATTTTTAATTGCCTCTAATATCAAGTCTTTATTTTTTAATGGAATATTATTTTTTTCTAAATATTTCTTAGCATATTCATAACTTCTATATGCATGATTTTCCTTTCCCTCGATACAACCTGTATCATGCAAAATAGCCGCTATTTTGGCTTCACAAATGAAATCATCATCATATTTTAATGACTTTAATATTTTTTCACAATAATTTGCAACATTGTTAACATGGTTATAATCATAATATGCATAACTACCTTCAGCCTCTTCATGTTCGTAAATTTTTCTATATATTGCTATTATTGATTCATCATTTTGTATTTTATTAAAATAATTTATCATATTTTTCATCTCCAATTTGCTAAAGTTACTCTTTAGACGTTTATTAATCACATATTTTCCTATTTCATGTAGGAGGCTAGTATTTTATCAAATCTATTTATTTTTTGATATATCTAGTTTCATTATTAAATTATCATATTCAAAATGTAATTTTTTATATATTTTAATTGCAATTGGGTTATCTGTTGATAATTGTAATTCTGAAATACTTTTGCTTTTAGCAAACTCAACACATTGTTTTAATAATTTGGTTTGTATACCTTTATTTCTATAAGGTAAACTAGTGTATACATTGCAAATATATCCCATTAAGCCATTATCATTACATTGAGGTAAATATTCAATTATTTGTAAACCACAAGTTGCTATAATTTCATTTTCTTGTTTTTCAATTAATATAAATAAGTCTTTATTAAGATGATTTTTCAAATATATCTTTGTTCTTAATTCAAAATTATCTATATTTTGATATTCATTTTTCCAATCACATTTTTGTTGTGATAATCTTATTTTTGATAACTCTTCTATATCCTCTTTTATTGCAAAAATCATTCTAATCACCTAATTTTTCATATTCTTCGTCACTAACTTCTTCTAACCACTCATTTTCAGTTTCTTCTCCAGGCACTTCTACAGCAATATGGCTAAACCACGTTTTCACTACCCTTTTGCACCATATTTTTAGTAGGTTTTTTTCTTGCTAATTTTTCCT
>CANRQA010000093.1 GCA_947632635.1 uncultured Clostridia bacterium
ATTAATCTTTTATAGCTATCTTTAATCGCATCTTCTACTACGAGTGTTAGTTCACTATTAGTTTTATCTTTAATAACTTTTTCTTTTAAATAATCTAAAATGATATTTTCATCTAAAGAAATACTTACTGTTAATACTCCTTCATTTTCACCACGATTAATTGCTAAAACACGATATTTTTTAATATATTTTACTTCTTCTTTAAAGTCATAATACATTTCATAAGTTTTAAGCTCATCTACCGCATTCTTTTTCTTTTTACTAGTAAGAATACCATTATGAAATGTTAAGTACCTAATTTGTTTTCTAAATGAAGCATTATCACTTATCCATTCGGCAATAATATATTTAGCACCCTCTATTGCCTCATCTACATTTTTAACATTATTGTTTAAATACTTTTTCGCTAAATCTTCTAGTTTGCCATTTACTTTAAAGCTCATAATTATTTTAGCTAAAGGTTCTAAACCATTTTTAATAGCTTCCGTTGCTTTAGTTTTTTTCTTTTCTTTAAAAGGACGATAAATATCTTCAATTTCAACTAACTTTTGAGCATCTTCTATTTTTTTCATAATCTCATCAGTAAGTAAACCTTTTTCATCAATAAGTCTAATTACTTCTTCTTTACGTTTTTGTAAATTAACGCCATAAGTATATTCGGTTTCAATTGCTCTAATAACTGTTTCATCTAAATTACCAGTAACCTCTTTTCGGTATCTAGCAATAAACGGAATTGTATTGCCTTCTTCTAGTAACTTTAATGTTGACCCAACACTTTTAACACTAATATTTAAAGTATGGGCTAAATTTTCAATTATATTATTTTGCATTTTTTATAACTCCTTCAATTATTTGTTTTACTTCTTCTATAACTCTTTTATTATACAGCAATTAAATTAAATAAAAAAGATAGTTATTTATCTTTTAAAACCTATCTTTTGATTATGTTCATTTATAAAATTCATTAAAATATTTTTATAACTTTCTATTAAATGATTATTTTCATCTATAGATTTTTGTAAATTATTTTCATCATATTTAAAATTTATAATAGCATTTACAATGGGAATAAGTTCATTTATTTCTTCTTCATTAAAGCCATTTATATATAATCTATATATAAATGAATCAATTTTAGTTTTATTACTCACATCTTTATTTAATTTTGCTTTAATTAATTCTTGATTTTTCTTTTTTCCAGTTAATACATCCCTAGCTATTTGACTTAATATTTTTTCTTTATCTTGGCCATAAATTGTTATTGTTTGAAATTTTTCATATGATAATGCAACATTTTCATTAGAAATAATTTCACTAGATAAATAGCTAAAAAAATCTATACCAGATTCAAAAGCTATATAAGCTTCTCCTAATAGACTTCCACTATCTACATCATTAAAAACATGATCTCCTTTACAACAAGCTTTTGTTTTAAGACCAGTTTTCCATAATGTTTTTAAACATTCTTCTAACCCAGGTGAACCCTCTGAAAAATCTTTTAAAGCAATATCTAAATCTTCTAATGGAATTGTATTTAAATCTACAACTTTATTATTATAATTATATTTACTTTCAGGTTTTTCTCCTATAAATTTTAATTCCATCTTTAACTCCTACTTACATTAGAAACTAAATTGTATTTATCAAATTTACCAAAACGATCTTGATTCATAATATTTATTGCATTTTCAATAAAATGCTCTATTTGTTCATTGTTATATCCTTCTATTTTTTTAGTTTTTGGTAATACTTGCATCAATAAATTTATCGTTTCATTATTCCTTGGTTTATTATCATTATAATGAATAGCTTCAGCAAATACTCCTTCTAAATCTATTGTATCAGTTGTACCATATTTTAATATTTTTTCAAATTTATCATTAGGAAAATATTTACTATATTCTAATAAAGGTATCATATAAAAATTATAACGAATTGTACTTGGCATCTTTTCAATAATAGTATCTGTTTCTTTAATATCACTTTTTATCTTATAACATTCTACTCCATCTTCTTGTGCAACATAAGCCATTTCTAAATCTGAATCCCAGGTTGGATCAAATGCATACACACCTTTAATATCATATTTTTCATCTTTAACATTTACAATTACTCTTACATGTTCATTAATATAAACTAAATAAGAGTCTAATCCTAATTCTTTTAATAATTGACAAAACATTTTAGCATATCCCTCACATACAATATTGCCTGTATTTAATAACTTAGCAAGTTGTCTTGATTCTGTTTTATTATTATTTTCTTCTCTATTATAATAATAAAATTTTACATAATCATAAGCTAAAGTTACTTTTTCTACTGGTGATAAAGTATATGTTTCACAGCTTTTTCTAAAATCACTAAATATTTTACGCATATTTTTAAATTCATCTAAAGTACAAAGTCCTTTATCACCTTTAACTTGAATTAAAATTGGTATATTTAGTTTTTCTAAATCTTCTAAATTATTGTAATCAATATTATCAAGACTTATAATTATTCTTTTATAATTATTTAAATCATTAGCATTTATTAAATTAACTATATCTTTAATTGTATAGTTTTCCATTTTTCTTTGTAATTTATCAATTCTTAATGATTCATTTGAAAATAAATACTTTGTTAAATTCCAAACATCAGAGCTTGACTTTGCAGAATCAAATAACTCTTCTAATAATTTTTCATTATTAGGATGATATACGTCAATATATCTTTTTTTTAAATCTTCATAATCTTTAAAATTAAGCAAAAAATTTTTTGTTTTTTCTAAATTTTCATCAGACATATATTCACCTTCTATATTAAGAATAACACTTAATAGCAATAGAATCTATAAATAAAGAAAAATGCTTTACACTCCAAAATTACTTAAATTCATTCCATATTCCACCCTTTGGCATTAAAGTAAAATCCATTACTTCATCTTTAACTGGGTGTTTAAATTTTAAATGATAAGCAAAAAGAGCAATTTGTTTTCGATCTTCTTTACCATATA
>CANRQA010000094.1 GCA_947632635.1 uncultured Clostridia bacterium
ATTAACATATATGAAAGCTAGTATTTCTATTATTATTGTTATTAATTCTAGTATTATTATTTTTGTTTCTGTATTCATTGTATTTAGTACTATTATTATGTCTAAATAGTTCATTTTTTTCACCTCTTGTTTATTATACTATTTTCGACATCATTTTTCAATAGTAGAATTTAACGGTATTATAATATATTATTTTCTGGTTATATTATATAAGGGTGTTTAAAATGATGTTTGAAAAATTTAAACCAGAAAATTATAAAAATGTAGATATAAAATTTACTTTGAGATTACCCGAAGAATTACATAAACTTATTTCTGAATATTCTTGTAAGCATAATGTTTCAATGAATACTTTAATTTTGAATTGTATTGAGTATGCTATGTCTAATAGAGAAGATTAATTTTTGTTGCAAAAGTTATATTTTGTCAATAGTTCGTGGAATAAAATGTTTTTTCTTCGTAGGCTTTCTACTTTATGCCGCGAAAGGCTATTGACAAAATGACCGTTTTTTATAATTTTTTGTAGGGTTGTTACTAAACATAGTGAAAGTAACAACCCTTAATTGACTAAAAAAAATTTTTATATTATAATTTTGTTATCCTTTTGCGAGGAAATCTCGAAGAAAGGAGGCAAAACATAAATGACTTCATATGAACTTATCTGGCGATTAGTTGTTTTATTGTTGCTAAGCAATTATAGCAATGAAAACCAAGAAAACAAAGAATAATCTTTGTAGGTAGGCGTCCACCTACCTTTTTCTTTTACATAAAAAAAATGAGATATGCGTCCACATATCTCGGCAACACAAAATGACTTCATATGTTGCTAGCTGATATTATTATATCAGCTTTTTTATTATATGTCAAATTTTAATTCTAATACACTAAAAATCCGATTTTGTTATGTTTAATATGTTATTATATGTATTACATTTTTTTATTTTAATATAGAAAATTTTTTTTTATAAAAAAGTATTGACTTTTTTACCTTTATGATATATGTTTTATATCATAAAGGTGAAGGAGTGTAATATAATGAAAAACAAAGAAAATGAAAAAATTATGAAACAAAACACTTGTAGAACTATTATAAATATTCCAAATGAATTAGACCAATCTTTTAGAGAAATGGCTGTTAAAAGAGGAATATCAAAAAGTGCAATGATAGTATTTGCTATGAGTTGGTATTTAGATTATAACAAGTCTATTGATTTAATGCCTAAAATGCTCGAAGCTATGAAAAGTGTTGAAAGTTTTTCAAATAAAGGTAAGGAATAATAATTATTCAATGAGATTTTTTGCTGGGTGCTCCCGGTCGCACTTTTGTGCGAGGGAGCCCAGCAAAAGCTCTGAAATTTTTTCTACATATTAACTTGATTATAATTAAACATCACGAGAATTTTTAGAAAGAAGGGGGTGTTTTTTTGGAAGTCGAAAACATTGATAATTATAGTGTTTACGGTGGTTCTCTAGTAAAATTTACTAAAATGAATAATATTACTCAAATTTTAAGTTTAACCTGTAAAAATAGTAAATGTTCCATTAAGAAAATTAGTAAAGATGAGTATATGTATTTGTCTACTGGTGAAATTTTAAAATGTAATCATATAGAAAATCGTTCTCAAAACATTAATACAATTCGTAGTTCTATATCTAAACTTCGTAATCTTATAAATAATAATTTTGTCGGTGGTTTAAATGAGTTATGGATTACTCTTACGTTTGGAGAAAATAAAGTATATAACCCTAAAGATTTATATAGTATTTTTGAGAAGTTTATAAAACGACTAAGATACAGTTATAAAGATTTAAAGTTTGATTACATATATGTTCCTGAGCCACACGAAAAAGGAGATTGGCATATACATTTACTTCTTAAGGCTGATAAGACTTTATATATAGAAAATTCAACTTTAAATAAAATTTGGGGTTTAGGATTTGTTAAAGTTAATAGGTTGAAAGACATAGATAATATTGGTGCTTATGTTTCTGCTTATCTTATTAATATTAAAGATGGAGAAAAAACTAAAAAAGGTGCTAGACTTTATTTGTATCCACCTCGGACATAATTTATATAGGTTCTCGAAGGGAATTAAAAAACCTAAAAGTTTATATTTAAGCTATGATGAGGCAAAAAGAAAAATAAGCTCGGACAAGCTTACTTTTCAAAACACTTTGAAAATTACTACAGATAATAATTTTCAAAACACTATTCATTATGAATATTATAACAGTAAGAGATAATAATTGTCAATATATTATTGGAATAAAAACGGAATATTCATATTTGTTGTGATTGTAAGTTCATATTGATTATGTTCTGTTTTAGAATAGAATAGATTGGATTGATGTACATATGGAGTATAAAATAAAAGATGTTTGTAAAACTTTGAATTTTGGTGTTTCTAAATTTTATAGATTAAAAGAATTTTTGGATAATTCTATTCCAGAACAGAACAGAACGGAATTTTATTATAATAAAGGTAGAAATTTTTATATAACAGATAAAGGTCTTGAGTGGTTTAAAAATAATTTGGGCAATTCATCTGATTGCCCAAACAAAAAAAATGGCTTTAATAGTGATATTATACCATATCAAAACCAATTAATAGAATTTTATAAGCAACGTATTGAGTACTTAGAAAATGAAAATAAGAGGCTGTTAGATATAATTTCACTTAAAGAACAAAAAGAACTTGCTAAAGATGTAAAACTTATTGATAATAGAGAACCTAATTCTTTTTTTTCTCGTTTTATTAGAATATTTAAAAGTAATGATAAAGAATAGCTTCTAGTTATTCTTTATTTTGTTATGTGATTAACATATATGAAAGCTAGTATTTCTATTATTATTGTTATTAATTCTAGTATTATTATTTTTGTTTCTGTATTCA
>CANRQA010000095.1 GCA_947632635.1 uncultured Clostridia bacterium
AAAATATTAAAGTCCCAATCCATTGATTTTCCTTGGATTGAGACCTATTTTGCTCTATTTTTACTGTAAAACTCAGGTTTTAAACAAAGTCAAATAAATTGCATATTTTCATGACGAATATTGGTATACTCATGCATATTTTTACGATGAATATTGGATATGAATTGCATATTTTTACGTTTATTATACAACACTATTGAAAAAATTTATTTATAATAAAAAATAAATTAACTGAATATAATGTATAGGTGATAATATTGAAGAAAAAATATATTGTTTCAGTTCTGTTATTTTTTGTTATAGTTTTATCTGTGTATTATATTAAAGAAAATATAGGATATACAAGTACTGTTGATGTTAGGCAAGTATTTTCTGTAGCTGATTTAAAAAGTAATTGTAATATTGATAAAATAATGGAAGAAACAGATAAATGTAGTATAAAAGTTTATTACCCAGTAACAGCATATGAAGATTTGAATAGCGAGGTATTAAACAAAGTTAATGCATATATTGATGATTTCAAAAAAGAAATAGAGCCATTAGATAAAAGAGAGGATATGAAATATAAATTAGAAATTAATTTTAATAGTTACGAATATAACGATTATATTTCATATGTATTTAATGTATTTATAGATTTATTGGGTGCTCATCCTAACAATTATCTATTTAGTATAAGTTATAACGTATCAAGTAAGAGGGTTATAAAAATACAAGATTTACTTAATATAAATAAAGATTTATTAAATGTGTTATCTGAATATTCATATAATGAATTAAAAGATAATGAAAATATACAAAAGTATGCAGTTGAAGGAATGTTAGAAGAGGGCTTAGAGAAAAAAATAGATAATTTTGATACATTTGCTTTTGATAATTCTGGTTTTAAAATATTTTTTGAAAAATATTCTATAGCACCATATGTTGCGGGGGAATTTATTGTAACAATTCCATACGATAAATTAGGTTTAAATATATAAAAAATATATAAAATTACCCTATAAGTTCAAAAAAGTTATATATATAATTGATTTTTTGAACTTATAGGGTATAATAATATATAAGGAAGTGAAATTATGTATAGAGAAATTATAAATGATTTGTTAAAGTGGAAAAAGTCAAATAGTAGAAAACCATTAATAGTACATGGAGCAAGACAAGTAGGAAAGACATATATAATAAAAGAATTTGGAAATAAGTATTATGAAAATATGATACATGTTAATTTTTAAACAAATAAAGAATTAAGTAGCCAAATAAATGAAAGTATTGATGCAAAATATATAATTAATAAATTAGAGTTATTCTATGGTGAAAAAATTATTCCGGGTAAAACCTTGATATTCTTTGATGAGATAGGAGCTAATTCTAGAGCTTTAACATCATTAAAATACTTTTGTGAAGATGCAAATGAGTATCATATTATTGCAGCTGTGTCTTTGTTAGGTGTTGCTATTAATAGGGAAAATAGTAGTTTCCCAGTTGGAAAAGTACATATGATTAATATGTATCCATTATCGTTTAAAGAATTTTTAATAGCATTAGGTAGACAAGACTTAGTAAATGAAATAAAAACGCATTTTGATACTAATGAAAGAATGGATACTACATTACATGAATTATGTTTAAGATTATATAGAACATATCTAGTAGTAGGTGGAATGCCTGAAGTTATAACAATATACTTAAATGAGAAAAAAATAATATCAGTAATAGATGTACAAGAAATGATATTAGACTCTTATATATGGAATATAACAAAATATGCTGGTAGTAGTGAGGCAAAAAAAATAATTTCAGCATTTGATTCGATACCTGTTCAACTTGCAAAAGAAAACCATAAATTTCAATATAAAGTGAGTTCTCAAGGAGCAACTTCCGCTTTATTTGGATCTGCGTTATTATGGTTAAAAAATAGTGGTATCGTAAATCAAGTTTTTAAAGTAACACCTCAAATACCACTAGAGATGCATAAAGATTTAGCAAGTTTTAAATTATATATGAGTGATATAGGCTTGTTTGTAAAAAAAGCTGGATATCCATTATATCAAATCGACTTAAATTCCACTCCTACAATGATTTCTATGGGTGCATTAACTGAACATTATGTTGCAAACGAACTTAAGAAGAATGGGTATGGTTTGTTTTACTACGAATCACAAGGTAAAGCAGAGATTGATTTTGTTATTCAAAAAGAAAGTGATATAATTCCTATTGAGGTAAAAGCAAGTGTACATGTAAAATCAAGGAGTTTAAATTTATATATGCAAAATTTTAAACCTAAATATGCAATTAGAATATCTGAAAAAAACTTTGGATTTGAAAATGATATAAAATCCGTTCCTTTATATGCAGTATTTTGTATATAAAATTAATAATGGAAAGGCAGCATAAATTATAACTTTTTATGCATGTTCTACCATTTTATATTAAAAAAATGTAAAAAATACAATTAAGTATAATTAAATAATGTATTAATTCGTGTGGGTATGTTTAGCAATTAGACGCAAAAAAAGCTAAACAATAATAGTAAATTATATATTTAAAATGTCAATTTAGTAGGTAAAATGCTAAAAACTAAATAAAGAAATTAAGAAGTAAAAAAGTAAGTATACATAGAGAATTTAAAAATAAAATCAAAATAATAAAAATAAATTGGATATATGTATTGATTAATTTATCATTATGTAATAAAATAAATCTGAAATAAGTTAAAAAACTATGTAAACAAAGGAAGAGAAATATATGGAAATACTATACATACATACATACATACATACTATACACTAAAAAAAGAAGATAGTAGTAAAATAAAAGAGGAAAAAATTGTAAAAACTGTAAAAAAAGAAATAGAAAAAATAAAAAAGCCAGTGTTAGGATATGG
>CANRQA010000096.1 GCA_947632635.1 uncultured Clostridia bacterium
AGGTGTTGGAATAGCAGTATTGTTTAAAACTAATAAAGGAGTTAAACAAAATCTAAAAATAGTTGCTTTATTATATGGAATTGGGGTTGTTTCAGGAATTGTATTAGAACTATTTGGATAAGAAAAGGATAGTTATAGAAGATTACAAAATAAGTTATACCTAAAATATTGATAAAAAAATTTAAATATGCTATTATAAAAATGTAATAATTATTTATACAAAAATCTTCTTAGCGATATTTGGGATAAAATTAAAAAAATATAAAGATATGAGATAGGAGAATTATAATGACATTATATATAATTATTGGATTAATAATATTATTATTGTTATATGTTCTTGTAACATATAATGGATTAGTAAAATCTAACAATCTCGTGAAAGAAGCATTTTCGACAATGGATGTATATTTAAAAAAAAGATGGGATTTAATTCCTAACTTAGTTGAAGTTGTAAAGGGATATGCTAAACATGAAAAAGAAACTATTGAAAAAATTACTTCTTTAAGAACAAATGCCTATGAAAGTATGTCAATAAATAAAAAAATTAATGTAAACGAACAATTGACTCAAGGATTATCAAAAATTATGGCTATTTCTGAAAATTACCCTGATTTAAAAGCTAGTCAAAATTTTATAGAACTTAGTCATGATTTAACTAAAATAGAAGATGAGATTGCAAATAGCAGAAAATATTATAATGGAACTGTAAGAGTTTTCAATAATAAAACTCAGATGTTTCCTAGTAATATTATTGCAAGCATATTTGGATTTCACTCTGCTACTATGTTTGAGGCAAACACAGAAGAAAAAAATAATGTAAAGGTGGATTTATAAGTATGAAACAGAAGATTTTGGTAGAAATATTTGCTATATTTATGTGCTTTATGTTTTTGATATCTAATCAATCATTAGCAGTAACATCTACTAGCGAATATACTATACAATCATATAATATAAATATGATTGTAAATGAAGATAATACATTTGATATAACAGAAAGAATCACTGCATATTTTAATGTACCAAAACATGGGATTTTTAGAAAAATACCATTAAAAAATTCCATAACAAGATTAGATGGAACTAAATCGAATAATAGAGCAAAAATAAGTAATATTAGTGTTAACGAAAATTATACGACATCTAATGAAAATGGTTACAAAGTTATAAAAATTGGCGATAGTAATAAAACTCTTACAGGAAGTCATACATATACAATAAAATATAATTATAATATCGGGAAGGATCCGTTAAAAGAGGCAGATGAATTATATTATAACTTAATTGGAAACGAATGGGATACAAATATTAACAACGTTTCTTTTACAATAAAAATGCCTAAATCATTTGACAAGTCAGGACTTGGATTTTCAAGTGGAAATGTAGGTTCTACTAATAGTTCTAATGTAACATATAATGTAAATGGAAATACTATTACAGGAAACACAACAAATACATTATATGCTGGACAAGCATTAACTGTTAGACTTACATTACCGGAGGGATATTTTGTAGGAGCTAGTAGTAACATAGATATATTTTCAATTTTTGTAATTGTGTTATGTGTAGCATTTGTTTTGATTGCAGATAGATTATGGGCTAAATATGGAAAAGATGATGAAGTAATTGAAACAGTAGAGTTTTATCCACCAGAGGGATATAATTCAGCAGAAGTAGGCTTTCTGTATAATGGTTCTGTAGATACAAAAGCAGTTATATCATTACTTATTTATTTAGCAAATCAAGGTTATCTAAAAATAGAAGAAACAGAAGAAACTGGCTTATTCTCAAAATCTAAAGGGTTTAAAATTACAAAATTAAAAGAATATTCTGGAAATAATGAATGTGAGAAATTATTCTTTAACGGATTATTCAAAAATTCTTCAGATGGAACATTAAATATGCAAAGAGCAAAAGAAATAATGCAAGAAGCAAAAAATAATGGCGAAAAAATTAGTTTTAAAGATGCCATTGAATTGGCTATGGAAACAGGAGAAACTAAACAATCTGTAACTGCTAGTGATCTTTATGATAAATTTTACACTACATTAAATAGAATCAAATCAAAAATGAATTCTAAAGAAAATAAACATAAGATTTTTGAATCAACTTCTAGTGGAAAAAGTAAATGGCTAATTTTAATGATTATTGCTATTTTTATTCTAATAACAGTAAAACCTGTGTTGGAATATGGCGAGAGTGGGATTGCAATGTTACCATTCGCGTTGATTTTCCCTCGGAATTGGATTTACAGTGTTAATTGGTGGCCTAATTGGTGCTAAAAAAATGCAGAAAATATTTTTAATAATTTGGGGAGTGATGTTTGGCGGAATACCTTGGGTAAGTATAGTATTGCCAACATTAACACAAAACACTTTGTATTTAATAACTTATATAATAGGTGTAATAAGTATTGCTGTACTCATATTGTTTGCAAAAATAATGCCTAAAAGAACCCCTTATGGAAATGAAATGTTAGGTAAGTTAAAAGGATTTAAGAGATTTTTAGAAATGGCAGAAAAACCTCAATTAGAGGCATTGGTGAATAAAAATCCAGAATATTTTTATAATATCCTACCATATACTTATGCTTTAGGAGTATCAGATGTATGGATGAGTCAATTTGAAACAATAGCATTGCAAGCTCCAGATTGGTATGTAGGTTATAGTGCATTTAGTATGCATGAATTTAATCATTTTATGAATGATACAATGAAGTCAGCGCAAAGCGCTATGTCATCTAGCCCATCAAGCGATAGTGGAGGTGGTTCTGGAGGTGG
>CANRQA010000097.1 GCA_947632635.1 uncultured Clostridia bacterium
AATGAAGAATTATCTCAAAGTATTCTTAAAGCAATTTAAAATGAAATTGGTGGTCATAAATGACCGTAGCAGGTGTACATATTGTACCAATGGCTTTTGTAGTGGTAAAGGATAATAATACAAGACTTATGACATTAAATGGAACAAGTCCTGTAGATAAACTAATAGATTTAGTACCTGATATTGTAGAAAAAGCAAATAATTTTATTAATAAATCAATGGAAAATCCTAAAAAAGCTCTAAAAAATACTCAAAATAACCAAACTGTAAATAATGAAGATAGTCCTGATGATATTGAAGATTGGCATCAAAATGAATAAAAAAACTTCCTCGAAGATTACTCCGAGGAAGTTTTGCTTTAGCGCCTTGCTTTGCTGTGCCGCATTTTGCTGCGACGTCCTATCTCCGCAATGGAGAAAATAAGCGCCATGGTTACTGCAAAGACGATAAGTGTTGATAACGCCAACAATGCTAATTGCATTGTTTTAGGTATTTCGGATAGTGCATGTTCGCTCATGGCCAACTCCACTTCCCGTACCCACTCTGCGTTGTTATGACGTATAGCTGCGTCGAGTTCCAATGGCATAAAAGCCACACTCATAATATTTATTGCACCAAGACCGATTATGAGAAGTGTCCCAAAGAACACAACTCTAGCAATTAACTGTTTTATCCGTTTCATATAATTATACACTCCTTAAATAATATTTTTCATAATTATATTATACCATATTTTATGTAATTTGTCAAATTGTTAAATATGCTTAATGCCTTGATTTAATAAATAAAATAGCAAAATAACTTTTATGGCATACTAATTAAATACAGGTAATGTTTGGAGTTAAATTCTAAATATTAAAAAAGTAATGAATAATTTAAAATAATTAATTATTAATAAGAGTGAATAGAAAATATTTAGGTATATGTAAAAAATTGGCAAATAAAAAAGAAAGTTTAAGATAAAGGATATAAACAGTCTAGAAAAGTATAAGAGAAAGTATACACAAAATATAGTGGACTTTATAACTTATAAAAAAAGTAAATAATTACATATATAAATGGGAAAATATATTACCAAACAGAAAAGAGGTAAATAAAAGAGTGAACTAAAATAAAAAAATATATTAAAGAGTACTGTAACAAAAAGGCTTTTACTTTATAAGCTTACATAATATAAAAATTTTCTAAATCATAAAATGTTAATATCTAAACTAAATTTATATATTAATATTGCATTAATTTTTTTATTCGTATATAATATCTATGTGTGAAGGTGATTATTTATGATAATTGATGTAAGGAGTATTGTTTTAAAAGAAAAAGAAAGTTTAAAAAATAAAGTAAAAGAGTTAAATAGAAAAGGAGTAAACCCAAAACTTGCGGTAATACTTGCAAACAATGAGGAATCTTCAAGAATATATGTTTCTAAAAAAAGAAAATTATGTGAAGAACTTGGAGTATTAGAAGAAGAATATGAATTAGATGAAACAACAACTACACAAGATGTTATGCAAATAATTCAGAAATTAAATGCTGATGAAAATATTCACGGAATATTAGTCCAGCTCCCTATATTCAAGCATTTAGATGAAGAAAAAATATTAAATAGTATTGAGCCAGAAAAAGATGTTGATGGATTTCATCCTGTAAATTTAGGAAAATTATTAATTGGGCAAAAAGCAATTGTTTCATGTACTCCAAAAGGGATTATGAAAATAATAGATAGTTTAGGTGAAACTATAGAGGGAAAAAGAGCAGTAGTTGTAGGAAGAAGCAGAATAGTAGGAAAGCCTATTTCGTGTTTGCTTTTAAATAGAGGTGCTACTGTAACAGTTTGTCATTCTAAAACTAAAGATTTAAAAGAGCATACAAAAGAAGCAGATATACTTGTTGTAGCAACTGGAAAACCACATTTAATAACAGCTGATATGGTAAAAAAAGGCGCAATAGTAATTGATGTAGGAATAAATAGAACAAAGGATGGAATAGTTGGAGATGTAGATACAAAGGCTGTTGAAAAAATTGCAAAATATGTTACTCCTGTACCAGGTGGTGTTGGACTTACTACAGTATTATCACTACTTGAAAATGTTGTAGAAATTGCAAGTCATAGCCTAGATATTGAAGATGAATAATAAAAAATGTTATTTAATGTAATTATATATTTATAATGTTAAAATTAAAACTATGTAAACAAAAGAGGGGAAATATATGAAAACACTATACATACATACATACATACATACTACACACTAAAAAAGGAAATAGAAGCAAAATAAAAGAGGAAAAAATTGTAAAAAATGTAAAAAAATTAATGAGAAATATAATAAATCCAGTGTTAGAATATGGATAAAATATTCTAGCATTGGTTTTTTGCGTAAAAAAAGAGAAAAGTGGAGGTAAAAATATGATAGGAAATAATAAAATTAAAAAGGGAATAAGTTTAATAGTGTTAATAGTGATAATAGTAATAATATTGATATTATCAACAGCAATAATAATGGGAGTAATAACTAATAACCCAATAAGTAATGCAAAAGAAGCAGTACTTCGAAATGATTTACAAGTAATGAAAGAGGCGTATGGTCTAAAAACAGGAGAATTGTTGTTAAAATACGGAGGAGATACAAGCAAAATAATAGTAGAAGACTATAAAGA
>CANRQA010000098.1 GCA_947632635.1 uncultured Clostridia bacterium
TGCTATCGTTCCAGCTCTATTGTTATGTTTGCTTTTTATGTATACTTTTTCAAGCTAAGTATAACTTTCCTATTGTAAAAGTAGAAAAAGAAAAAATGCTGAAATTAATCAACATTTTTTCTTTTTTATTAAATTAATACATTAACTATTAAAAACTTTTTCAAGTTCTTCTGATGTGACTATTTTTTTATTAAGTAATAATTTTGCTATTCTATCAAGTACACCTATGTTATTTTCCAATAATTTGAATGCCCTATCATACTGTTCATGTACTAATTTTAATGCACTTTCCATTATTTTATTTGCCATTTCATCACTACGCAAAATACTATCTTCTTTATAATCGCCAAATGACAAATTGGAATAGTCACCTTGAGCCATACCATACTTTAAAATCATATCTTTGGCAATTTTATTTGCACGACTTAAATCATTACTAGCACCAGATGAAAGAGTTTTAGAACTAAACCTTTCTGCAGCACGACCTGCAAGTAACATACAAATATAATCTTTGAAAAATAACTCATCATATTCTACTACTTTTTCATCAATCTCTTCATTTAAATTAACTCCCTGAAAATCATCCCCAGGAATTATAGATACAAGTATTGTCTTATTTTCTTTACATACACGTGTAAGTTTTCTTACAACATAATGACCTGCTTCATGATAAGCAAGATTTTTCTTTAACTCATCACTCATTTTATTAAATTTTTCAAAATTTTCCTCAAAGATTTTTTCAATATGACGTTCTGTTACAACCGTGTCATCTTGGCACTCTGCAAGACTCATGCATCTGTCACAAAGGTCAATTGTTTTATCGGGATTGCACACAGAATTATTAAAACAAGCTGCTGCTACTACGATTTTATCAATTAAACCAGCTTCAAGAGTTACATTATGATATTTGCATAAGTTTTCTACCTTTTTTGCAATCATCTTTTTAACATCAGCAATTTTTGGCTCTTTAACAGTAACTATTTCAAATCTACGTTTAAAAGCTCCATCACGAGCCATTATATGATTATATTCATCAGTAGTTGTTGCACCGATTACTCTTACTTGGTCACGTGAAAGAATAGGTTTTAATGCACCGCTTAAATCAACGCCACTTCCTTCAGCACTTCCAGCTCCCATTACATGGTGTATTTCATCAATAAACAATATAACTTTATCTGCAGTTTCAAGATAACTTTTAAGATCATTTACCCGTTCTTCAAATTGACCTCTATACATTGTTCCAGCTATTGCAGAGTTTACATCAAGTGATATTACAGTATAACCGGCAAATCGTTTAGGACAAGTGCCATTAACTATTGACTGAGTTATTGCTTCAACAATAGCTGTTTTTCCAACACCAGGGTCCCCAACTAGTACTAAATTCTTTTTAGTTTTCTTGCTAAGAATATTCCAAACTTTTGCTATTTCTTTATCACGACATAGTATATCAGTTGTATTATCACTATTAAAATTATCATTAAAGACATTGCAAAAACTAGAAATTGTTGGTGGAAGAACTGTTACTTTAACTGCATTATTTTCTGTATAAATGTTCCTATATCCTTTAAACTCTTCAAGAAGCTTATCAAAAGGCACTTTTTCGATTTCTTCTAAAATACAATTTAAAAATCTTCTAGCACTTGAATTTTCTTGTTCAAGTAAGGCATATGTTAAGTTATCTATATCGATATATTCTTGACCTGCTTTTTTACATCTTTCATAAGACTTTTCAAAAGCATTCTCTAAATCTTCAGAATAAGGAAGCGAAATTACAGGAAGTGCTTTAGTTACAATTGGAATACCAACTGTTCCCATACCGGGTATTCCAATATACATAAGGGCGTCAATATCTCCATCTTCTGAATCTTTCTCAATAAAATCAGGCAAATCTTTTCCCTTTACATTTTCCTCATTTACCTCATTTTCAGCTGTATCATCATCTTCTTCATCATCTTCACTATTATATGTGAAAAACACATTAGCATTTTCTTCGCCAAAAATATCTGCAAAAACTTCCTTATCTTCTTCAATTAATTGTATAGCTCCATTAACATTAATATTAAATCCCTCACACTCAAATGTGATATATAATGCACTATCTTCAACTGAAAGTATACCTGCTAAAAGATGAGCAGTACGAATTTCATTTGAATACTCCCTATCAGCAATTATAGCTGCAGTTTGCAAGGCTTGCCGTAATTTACCGCACACATTTGCGTCTTCGTAATTTTTCATATCTATATCCTCCTTTAAAATTATTATTAAGATATATAATTAGTTTACAAAATTATATACTACGATTATTATATTGTCAAGAAAAATTTATTTTTTTATTCAATTTTATTTTTATGTAAATGTTGACTTCTAATATAATTTATGTTAAAATAGTTAATGTTCAAAATATTTTATCTTTAATTTATTAATGAAGGAGTGTATAAAATGGCATCAAAAGTTGTAGAACGGTACATTTTAAACGAAAAAACAGTAAAATCGGAAAAATACATTAAATGGCTTCATAGTTTTTTAAAAATTCATCCTAATTTTTGTGATAATGATTTTTTATATGATGAGAA